>NZ_JBHWBP010000039.1:0-38658 GCF_042735575.1 Streptomyces sp. NPDC059564
GCACCGCCCCTCCCCGTCCGGCGGGCGGTCAGGACCGCTTGAAGACGGCGACCGTGCGCGCCGGGGCGGTGAACGTGCCCGACCCCGCCTCGTACCCGGCCCGCTTGACCAGCGGGTCCGAGCCGCCCGCCTGGACCGGGTGCAGCGCGTACCCGGTGCCCGCGAGGGCGGCGATGCGCTGGGTCTGCTCGCCCGGGGTGGCGTTGAAGACCACGACGAGGTCGCCGAGGGTCATGGTGAGGACGCCCGGGGTCTCGCCCTCGCCCGACAGCGGGAACGCGAGCCGCTCCTGGACGGCCTGCGCCGTGGTGAGGGCGAACGCGGGTTCCGTCGTACGGATCCTCAGCAGGTCGCGGTAGGCGGCCGAGGCGGCGCCGATCTCGGCGCAGCCGGGGACGGCGGCCTCCTTCAGCAGGGGCGCGGCGTACGGCCACTTGGCGCGGTTGTCGGCGGCGGGCGGCAGGCCCCGGCCGAAGCCGTTGCCGCCGCGGCAGTCCCAGTGGATCGCGTTGAACCAGTCGCCGCTGTCGAAGGAGTTGCGGTCCAGGGACTTCGAACGCAGCAGGTCGGTGCCGGCCTGGGAGAGTGCCGGGCCCTGGGAGAGGGCGGCCGTGGCCAGGGCGAGGACCTGCGCCCGGCCCCGTTCGGCGGGGGTGGTGGTGGCGGGCATTTTGTAGGCGAGGGCGTCGTAGAGGGTCTCGTTGTCGTGGGCGTCCACGTAGGCGAGGGCGTCGCCGGGGGCGGCGGCGTAGCCGGCGGGGGCGCCGTTGTAGTCCACGTCGGAGCCCTTGACGCGGCGGCCGCCGGAGTCCGTGAAGACGTACGCGGCCAGGTTCCCGGAGAGCCCGACCTTGATCAGGTCCTGGTCGTGGAGGAGCCGGGCGCGCTGCTCGTCCGGGGTGCCGTTCGCCGGGGAGCCGTTGGGGGCGGTGAACAGGCCGGACGCGAAGCCCTGGACGCGCGGGTCCTCGTCGAAGGGGCCGCCGCCGCGCACGGCGTCGCGGGCGCGGTCCGAGAAGGTGGCGATGCCGGTGCCGGCCATGTTCTTCTGGGTGGCCTGGACGAAGCGGGCGTCGTCGGCGACCTCCCCGAAGTTCCAGCCCTCCCCGTAGAGGACGATCTTCTTCCCGTCGACCCCGTCCTTCTGCGGGGTGAGGGCGTCGAGGGCCTTGCGGACGGCCAGGATGTTGGCCTTCGGGTGGTGGCCCATCAGGTCGAAGCGGAAGCCGTCGACCTTGTACTGCCTGGCCCAGGTGACGACCGAGTCCACGACGAGGCGGCCCATCATGGCGTTCTCGGGTGCGGTGTTGGAGCAGCAGGTGGAGCTGGCGACGCTGCCGTCGGCGAGGAGGCGCTGGTAGTAGCCGGGCACGACGCGGTCGAGGACGGAGGTGTCCGCCTGGCCGGCGGCCGCGGTGTGGTTGTAGACGACGTCCATGACGGTGCGCAGTCCGGCCCCGTTCAGACCCTGGACCATCCTGCGGAACTCGACCGTGCGGGCGGTGCCGTCCGGGTCGCTCGCGTACGAGCCCTCGGGAACCGTGTAGTGCAGCGGGTCGTACCCCCAGTTGTACGCGTCCTTCGCGGCGGCGGCGCTCACGCAGGCCTGCTGGGCCTCGGAGTCGGGGGCGTACACCTTGAGGTCGCAGGCGGGCGGGGTACGGTCCTTCGCCCGCTCCGGGACGGTGGCGAAGTCGAAGACGGGCAGGAGGTGGACGTACGAGGTGCCGGAGGCGGCCAGCTCACGCAGGTGCCGCATGCCGGCCGAGGCGGTGTCGGTGAAGGCCAGGTACTGGCCGGGGTGTCCGCTCGTGGGGTCCTCGGCGGAGAAGTCGCGCAGGTGCAGCTCCTGGATCTGCGCGGACGCGAAGGGCACGGGCGCGGGCTTGCGCAGGTCGCGCCAGCCGGGCGGGGCGAGCTTCGGGTCGGCCAGGTCCACGGCCAGGCTGCGGGTCGAGTCGGCGGTCAGGGCGGTGGAGTAGGGGTCGGTCACGAGGTTGCGGACGAGTCGTCGGGTGCTCGGCGCCCAGACGGTGACGGCGTAGCGGTACGGCTTGCCGGTCCAGGAGCGTTCGCCGCGCACCGACCAGACGCCGGTGGCGTCGTCGCGGCGCATGGCGACGGTCCGGCCGTCGAGTTCGAGGGAGACCTGCTGGGCGGTGGGGGCCCAGACGGAGAGGGTGGGGCGGCCGTCCTCGAAGACGGGGCCGAGGGGCGTGTCCGTCGCGTACAGGTCGTCGAGTACGCCGGCGAGCTGGACGCCGGTGGCGGCGAGGACGGCCCCGTTGGCGGCGCGGGCGCTCGCGACGAGCTGGCCGCGCAGGGCCTCGCGGACCCGGTCGCGGTCGCGGGGGTCGACGGTGAAGGCCGTGTACGCGGCCAGGTGCGGGAACCTCTGCCGCTGGGCGGGGGTGAGCGCGGTCCGGGTGAGCCGCAGCCACTGTGCGCCGGCCTCGTGCAGGACGCCGTTCTCCGCGGTGACGCGGCCCTCGCGGGAGGCGAGGAGCTGGGTGGAGGCGGCGGCCGCGGGGGCGTTCCAGGCGAGGGTGTCGCGGTCGATCCAGACGGCTTCGGCCTTGGTGAGGTCGACGGCGGCGGCGGATCCGGCGGGCTGCGGCAGGAGGTACTTCTCCTTGCCGCCCAGCATCCACACCTCGTGGCCGGTGGCCTTGAGGTCCAGGGACTGGTCGGTGGGGAGGTCCTTCTCGTCCCCCTTGTGGAGGATGTAACTGAGGCTGGTGGCCCCGGCGGCGAGCGGGACCTCGTACACCGCGCCGTAGGAGTCGGTGCGGGTGGGGAGCAGCGGCTTGGACCAGTCGGTGGGGGTGGCGGCGCCGGTCCACACGTGCAGGCCCCAGCCGTCGTGGGCGCCGTCGGGGCGCTGGTAGTGGAGGACGGCCTTGGCCTGGTCCTGCGGCGGGTAGCCGGGGCGTTCGGTGCGGGCGGGCTCCTTGCCCTGCTCCAGCCAGATCTCGCCGGTCCTGGTCACGTCGAGGGTGCGGTCGGCGGAGACGTCCTTGGTGCCGTCCTTGTCGATGACGAGGTAGCTGACGGAGGACGCCCCGGGCTTGAGGCGGACGTACGCGAAGGCTCCGTACGCGTCACGGCCGGTGAAGGGGTGCCCCTCGGGCCACGGCGTGGCCTCCCCCTCCGCGAGGTCGCCCCAGGCGTAGAGGCGCCAGTTCGCGTAGTCGCCGTCGGGGCGGTTGTAGTGGACGACGGCGTAGTCGCGCTGGGTGGCGGTGGGGGTCTCCTTCGGCGGGGCCTGGCCCGCGGTGGACGCGGCGAGGGCGCTCGCGGTGTGCCCGGCGGAGTCGACGGCGACGGCCTTGTAGCGCAGGGGCGTCCCGGCGGGGGCCGTGACGTCCTGCGTGACCTTGTACGGGGCGTGGTCGGCGGAACCGAGCACCTGCCAGGGGCCGTTCCCGGCCTGGGCGGCGAAGACGACCCGGTTCAGGGAGCCCCCGGCGACCTCGGCGGAGAGCTCCACGGTGCCGGCGGCGCCGGGCGCCGGGGCCTGGAGGGTGAGGGCGGGCGCGGCGGCGGGCCGGGCGAGGGGGGACTCGGCGCGCAGGACGACGGAGCCGAGGGCGGGGACGGTCAGGGTGAGCTTGCCCGCGGCGGAAGCACGCTGGTCGCCGGTGCCGCCGTAGAGGGTGCGGTAGACGGCGCCGGCGGGGGCGTCGAGCTGCACGGTCCTGGCCTCGGTGGCGTTGTTCGCGGCGACAAGGTACTCGGTACGGGTCTTCGGGTCGGTCCGCGCGAAGGCGTAGACGGGGCCGTCGGCGAGGCGCTCGCTCTGGATGCCGTCGCGCAGCGCCGGGTGCTCCCTGGTCAGCTTCGAGAGAGCACTGATCTGCTGGTAGAGCGGGTGTCCCGGATCGTAGGCGTCGCTCGCGTGGGTGCGGGCGGTGCCGAGCTGGTCGTCGTCCAGGTAGTCGGCGACGCGGGAGGCGAACAGGGGCTGGCGGGCGTCCTTGTCGCCGCCGGAGCCGGTGAAGCCCTGCTCGTCGCCGGAGTAGATCACCGGGTTGCCGCGGGAGAGGAACATCAGCTCGTTGGCGAGGCGGTAGCGGTCCAGCAGCTCCTGCTCCCCGGCGCCCGGCCGGTCCTGCTTCAGGAAGGTGCCGAAGCGGCCCATGTCGTGGTTGCCGAGGAAGGTCACCTGCTCGTAGGCGTTGGCCTTGTCGGTGGTGTACCGGTAGTCCGCGGCCAGTACGGAGCCCAGCCGGCCGGCCTGCGCACCCTGGGAGGCGTAGGCGCGGACGGCGTCCTGGAAGGGGAAGTCGAGGGTGGCGTCGAGGCGGCCCCGGGTCACGTAGGGGGAGGTGACGGCGGTGTCGGCGGAGTAGACCTCGCCGAACATGAAGAAGTCCTTCCGGCCGCGCTGGGCGGCGTATTTCTCCAGGGCTGTGGCCCACTGCGTCCAGAAGGGGGTGTCGACGTGCTTGACGGTGTCGATGCGGAAACCGTCGACGGCGAAGTCCTTCACCCACTTCTCGTAGATCTTCTCCATCCCCTCGACGACCTCGGGACGCTCGGTCCACAGGTCGTCGAGCCCGGAGAAGTCGCCCTGCTCGGCCGATTCCCCGGCGAAGGTGGAGTCACCGCGGTTGTGGTACATCGCGGGGTCGTTGAGCCAGCCGGGCACCTTGAGGTTCTTCTTCGCGTCGGGCACGAAGGGGGTGCGGGGGAAGGTGCCGGGGCCGGTTTTCGGGAAGCCCTTGGTCCCGTAATCCTCATCATCGAAGGGCACGCCGTCCTTCGTCAGGTACGGGAAGGCGCCCTTGGACAGGTAGTCGTGGGAGCCCTCCCGGTAGTCGACGACGTCGGCGGTGTGGTTGGTGATGACGTCGAAGAAGACCTTCATCCCCTTCCCGTGTGCCTTGTCGATGAGCCGCGCCAGATCGGCGTTGGTGCCGAAGTGCGGGTCGACCCGGGTGAAGTCGGTGATCCAGTACCCGTGATAACCGGCGGACTCCTCTTTCCCGGTCCCCTGCACCGGCTGGTTCTTGAAGATCGGCGCCAGCCAGATGGCGGTCGTCCCGAGCCCCTTGATGTAGTCGAGCCGGTCGGTCAGCCCCTTGAGGTCCCCGCCCTGGTAGAAGCCCTTGTCGGTCGGGTCCAGCCCGGTCTGCGAACGGCTCCCGGTCAGGCCGCCCCGGTCGTTGCGCGGGTCGCCGTTCGCGAAGCGGTCCGGGAGCACGAAGTAGAACTGCTCACGGGTCAGGTCGTGCCGGGCGGGCTCGGCGGCCAGCTTCGCGTCCGGGGGCGGGGCGGGGGTCTTCGCGGCCGCGGCCGAAGCCGGGAGGGCGGGCAGGAGCGTCACGGCCAGCGCGGCGGCGAGCACTCCTGCGACGGGGCGTATCACGGAGGATCTCCTCGGGTACGGGGGTGGGTGCTGCGGGTCAGCTGCGCCAGGTGTCGGTCAGCGTGACCTTGCCGTTCGCCGGGACGGTGGCGGCGCGGTTGGCGCCGCTCTCCCAGGTGACGTTCCCGGCGGCGTCCTTGCGGACGTACTTGTAGGCGAAGGCCGTCCCGGCGGGGAACCCGACGTCGAGCTTCCAGACGGGGTACGCGGCCGGGTCGAGCTTGAGGGCGGCGCCGGTGTTCCAGCCGCCGAGCTCGGGGCGGTCGCCGGTGACGTAGACGTCCTGGCCGGGGGCGGTGGTGGCGTTGACCGCGAACGAGGCCCCGGTGGCGGTGGCGGCCCCGCAGGTACGGGCGTTCACGTGCAGGGCGAGGGCGGTCCCGGCGCCGAGGGTGGCGGTGAACCGGCCGCCGGAGTCGACGGTCACGGCGCGGCCGCTCTGCACGTCGCAGTAGGCGCCGGCGGGCAGGGAGGTCTGGAAGGTCCGGGTCAGGGCGGTGGCGTCGTGATTGATGGCGACGTAAGCCTTGGCCCCCCGCCCGAAGGCGATCCGGTCTCCCCCGTCGTCCCACCAGTCGGTGACGGCCTGCCCGCGGGCGGCGTTGCGGAAGGCGACCATGGAGGAGATCTCCCGCCAGGCGTGCTGGCACTTCCAGCCGTCGGCGTAACAGGAGTTCACCGTGCCCCCGTTGGGCGGCCCGGCGTCCCGGTCCGTCCACTCGTACCCGGAGTGCACGTCGGGCGATCCGTACGGCCAGGCCAGCATGAAGACGCCGGCGAGGGTGTAGGCGGAACCGTCCTTGTAGGTGAGTGTGTCGCCGCCGCGCTCGGTGTCGTGGTTGTCGACGAAGACGCCCGCCTGCCCGCTCGGCATGTAACCCCAGGCCTCGCCGAAGTTCTTCAGGTAGGCGAGGTTCTCGCTGGTGAACACCCGCTTGAGGTCCCGGGCGTACCGGAACTCCTGCACGTCCCCGTTCCCGAGGTACTCGCTGGGCGCGACGGCCTCGCCGGCGCCGAAGATGGCCTCTTGCTTCCAGTAGACGCCGGGGTTCGTGAGCCGGGACTTGATGTTGGCGAGGTCGGCGGCGGGCATGTGCTTGGCGGCGTCGATCCGGAAGCCGTCGACGCCCAGCGAGAGCAGGTCGTTGAGATACCCGGCGATGCGGCCGCGCACGTAGTCCTCGCCGGTGTCCAGATCGGCGAGCTGCACGAGCTCACAGTTCTGGACGTTGGCGCGGTCGCGGTAGTCAGAAATGGTTGCGCGGCAGTCGTCCATGTCGGCACCGGAATAGAGGCCCGGGTACCCGTACTTCGTGTACGAAGACCCGCCGGTCCCCACCCCGTCACCGGCGGCCATGTGGTTGATGACGGAGTCGGCGACGACCTTCACCCCGGCGGCGTGGCAGGTGTCGACCATGGCCTTGAACGCGGCCCGGTCCCCGAGCCGCCCGGCGATCTTGTAGCTGACGGGCTGGTAGGAGGTCCACCACTGGGACCCCTGGATGTGCTCCTGCAGCGGCGACACCTGCACGTACCCGTACCCGGCGGGCCCGAGACTGCTGGTACAGGCGGCGGCGACGGAGTCGAACCGCCACTCGAAGAGCACGGCGGTCACGTCCTTGCCCCCGGGCGCGGCGGCCTGCGCGGACGGGGCCGGAACGCCGAGGGCGGCAGCGGCGAGCAGGGTCGCGGCGAGCGCGGCTCTACGGCTTCTTGCTGTTCGGGGCATGGGGGGCCTCCTGGCGGAGAGGTGGGGATTGCCGCTGACCGTAGGGGCCGCCAGGGCGTGTTGCAAGAGCTTGCGCAAGAGATTGCAGAATTGTTTCCGAGGCCGGCTCCGCCCACACCTGCACCACCAAGAGGCCCACGCTGCCCTCGGCGGCCACTCCCGCTGCCCCGCCGCGTACACGCGTGCTCTTGAAGCCCCGCTCCTCGGCCGTCTAACGTCGCGTGAACCGCGCTCCGGTGAGCCGCCGGGGCACGAGGCACACCACCTATACGAGGGGACGTCTGCCGTGCGCGTTCGCAAGGAGCCGGAGAAGGACGAGGACGCCCGGCACCCGATCCGGCCGGCCGGGGACAGCGCACGCGAGCACCCCTTCACCGCAGGCCCCGGCGCGATGACGCCTGCCCAGGCGATGGCCCTCCAGCGCACCGTGGGCAACGCGGCGGTGAGCCGGATGGTCGGGGAAACCGGCGGGTCGGGGCCGAAGGTCCCCTGGGCCGCACCGTCGACGCGCTCGAAGCGGACCCAGGACGACGTCGGCATCGAGCGGGGCGAGAGCCCGCCACAGCAACAGCAGCGCGTCGACAAGGACCAGCAGGCGACCCGGTCCACGCGCAGCGGCCGGGCCGGGACCTCGGTGAAGGGCAAGGAGAAGGCGGCGGAGGAGCCCGAAGAGATCGGCAATCCCACCCTCCACTTCACCTCCCGCTACGTCGGCGCCCATCAGCAGTCGCTCGACGGGAGCCAGGAGATCGGCTTCGAACAGCAGGCAACGCTGCGGCGGGCGGACGGGATGACGACGCGCGCGGATGACGCGTACGACTTCTGGCAGGAGGTCACGGACGAGAACCGTCAGATCTCGCCGGCAGCGGCGAACTACCAGCCCAAGAAGTCCAAGCGCGCGTGGGTCGTGGACGGCCCCTTCCGTCCGCCCTACAACACCGACGACGGAACCATCGTCAACGAGCCCGGCCGCATCTCCTTCGACGACAGCCCCGGATTCTCCCGCGAGATGAAGATGACCAAGGACTACTGGCTCGTCTCCTACCAGGTCACTTTCCGCTGGAAGGTCCGCCGCAAGCTGGGCGGCCGGTTCACCAAGAAGGAACCGTTCTGGACGAGTGACGAAATGACCCACCGGGTGGAGTCGGTGTTCGACCCCAAGAACCCGGAGGCGTCGGCCCCGATCACCGCCAACGCGGCGGGCAACCGCACGTGGAACGTCGACCTGCCCAACTGAGACGGACTCGTCAGCGCCGGGGGACCTGTGCAAGAAGGGAGGCGACGACAAGATGATGAAAGGGCTCGATGACCCTGAAATAGACGCGCCCGATGGGCCGGTTGAACCGAACCACGGTGGTGCACACACCCTCCAGCCCCGAACCGTCGGCCCTGGGCCGCACGGCGAACGAGGCACGAAAATTCAGGTGCTTGTCATCGTCCCCGCACAGGATCTCGTCCTCCCGGACCTCCAGAACCCGAAAGGGCCCCTTCCTCACTCCCGGCTCGATGCGCGTGTCATCGTCCTTCCCCCGCTCCTGCACCCGCAGGCCGAAGGGAGCCACGACCGCATCCCGCACGGCCATCAGCCGGCCCATCCACGACGGACGCCCCGACATCAGCAGCCGGACGAAGCCCTCGGCGTTCGTCCCCGCCGGCAGGTCGACGGCCACCGCATCCACATGGCCGTAGGCCCCGAGACTCGCACCCGCCGCCTTCACGACAGGTGCCACATTCCTTCGAACTCCCTTGCCCATGCGGCCATTACCTCACACCGCGCCGGAGGGCGGGTTCACCAACCGTCCAGCGATACCTCCGAGTTGCCGCCGAGGTAGTGATGCAGTGCGCTGGCGGTCGTCTCGACGAAGGTGTCAGGGATGGCGTCGGCGTCGACCCAGCGGACCTGGGAGTGCTTGCGAGGCTCGCGGTTTTCGGGTTCGCCGGTCCATTCGTGGGTGGCGAAGACGACGGTGAGGAAGCCGTTGGGGGCTTCGACGCCCCAGGCGCCGCGGATGATGTGGGCGACCTTGAGGGCCTCGGGCTTCACGGTGAGGCCGGTCTCCTCGTAGAGCTCGCGGACCGCGGTCTCGGTGATGGGCTCGCCCCGTTCGCTCTTGCCGACGGGGAGGTCCCACATGCCCTGGGCGAACTTGGCGTTCTCGCTGCGCTGGAGGAGGACCACGCGGTTGGTGGCCTTGTCGTGGACGATGACGGCCGCGACCAACAGGGTCATCGATTCGAGCGCCGGCTTGAGGACTGGGAAGCGGTCGTCGGTCTGCTGAGCCACGGGTTTCCCTTCGTCGGGCGGGTTGTTGGGCATGTTAGGCGAGGGCCTCGCGGGCGCGGCGGGCGAGATCGGCGGCGCCAAAAACGCGGCGGCGCTGGTAGACCGCGAGGGTGGAGCGGATCGAGGGCCTGACCACACCAGACAGCGGCCAGATCACCGGCGGCTCGCCTTGGGCCGCACGGTGAACGAGGCGCGGAAGTTCAGGTGCTTGTCGTCGTCACCGACCTCAAGGTCCCGAGAGAGCACGGCGGCGGATGGGTAGTGTCGGGGTAGACCGACACCAGAGGAGGGGCGCCATGGCGACCGACATCGTGATCGCGCAGACGACCATCGACGATGAGCACAAGGCGAGAGAATTGGCGCGAGGCGCGGTCGAGGCCCGGCTGGCTGCTTGCGCACACATCGACGCGCCCTTCACCGCCGTCTATCGGTGGAAGGGGACCATCGAGACGGCTACCGAGTGGCGCATCTCCTACAAGACGACACGAGACCGACTGCCTGCTCTGGGCGCCTGGGTCACGCAGGCGCACGACTACGAGGTCCCGGAATGGATTGTCATTCCCGTGGACGGCGGCTCAGATTCCTATCTGTCGTGGGTCGTCGAAGAAACCGCGCCCGAGTAGATCTCGTTCTGATGGGTTCCAGATCAGGCGGCGCACGCCTGGAGGTGCGCTGCCAGTTCGCGCTCGCGGTGGGGAAGCTGGCGGGCGATACCGAGTGCACGTGCACGGCCCATCGTGTTCGGGCGGGTATCAGCCGCCGCGGCAAACTGACGGGCGACATACACGCCCTGATCGACGTCACCCCCCATAAGGAGAGCGGCGGCCAGGTCCCCAAGGATGACAACGCCCGCTTCAGACAGTTCATCCCCCAGGCGCCGAGAGGCAGCATCGGCTGCCTCGGCGAGTTCCAAATGAGCAAGCTGTCCGTAAACCGAGAGCACAAGTGCGTCCATGCGAGCGGGAGTCATGAACTGCACCCAAGCCTGTTCAGCCGTGGGGTCAGCGTAGTCGTACGCGGTGCGGGCACGGTCGAGCGCGCGTAAGGCGGCAGTAACGTCACCCGTGGCGGCCGACTCTTCCGCATGGCGGCCGTGGATCCAAGCAGCGGCAGTGGCAAGGCCGGGGCCGCGAACGTCTTCGGCGGCCCGAGCCAGCAGTTCAAGCCTGCGGACCGGACTCACCGCTCCATAACTCGCGTAAGTCAGGGCGAGAGCGCGCAGCGGAGGATGGCCTGCGACATCGGCACAGTCGGCGGTGACCTGATAATACGAACGGGCCGCCGGGTAGTCGCCCAGATCCCAGGCGATCCATCCGGCGAGCGCCGCTGTCTCGCCAGCCGCGACGGCGAGATCCCGTTCGCTGTCACGAGCGTGAGGAAGCACCGCAGTGATCGCATCAAGATGCGCCACGACATGCCCTTGAAGTTGCCGGGCCGTCAGGTGGTTTTCGCTGACGTGGAGGGCGCTGGCCCGGTTCACCAGGGCGCCGACAGCATGGGCGTCAACACGGCTGCCCCTGCCGAGGGCATGGGCCAGACGGCCCCACGGCTCACTGGCGACAGCAGCACCGATAACTGCGCTCCCGATCAACTTGCGCCGTTCCACGTCGCCCACCCCCTCTTCTTCGCATCCTGCCGCGTTTCCGCGCCGTGCGCGCGCGGCGGCAGCCACCCGCTGAAGCTGCTCTGGCGGTAAACCGCAGGCCACCGCAATGTGGGCAATGGTGTGGGCAGTCGGAATGTTCTCGCCGTTCTCGTAACGGCTGATTTCACGGCGCGTCAGGGTGTCCCGGCCGGACACCGTGTTGATCGCGGCTGCTTGCTGCTCCTGGGTACGTCCGGCCTCCATCCGAAGCCGGAGCAGCATCTGACCGAATGGGTCTGCGGGCATGAGTGTGGCCCCTCTCGGTCGGCGTGGCTCCATGATGGCCGTCGCTTCCCCCGCAGGTTCCCCCTTGACAGGTTTTTCCCCCGAAGGTTTCCCCTGGGAAGAGAACTTGCAGAGCGGTGTCATGGCTCCATGACCAACAATCGACGGGACGTCGAGACGCTCCCAACGGTGGCCCTCAACCCCCACGAAGCCTTGGACCGCCTCTCGCCAGGCCAGGAGGCCGGGTTGGGCCTCAGCCAGGAACTAATCGACCGTGCTCGCATCGGCTGGGAGCGATTCGTCGCCTCCATCGAGGAGGCGTCCGATGACTGAGCGCTACGAGTACGTGCCGCATCGGCTCCTGGGCCGCCGGGTCCGCGATATCGCCTCCGGCGTCGAGGGCGAGCTGATGGCCGTGACCAACGAGAACGTTTCGGACAGCGGGGCCGAGCGGTGGATGCGGCTGGCCTACGTACGCGACGCGTCCGGTCTCGAATTCACGACCGCGGTCGGCAACATCGTGCCCGCCGGATACCTCGACATCCTGGAAGGGTGCCTGAACCGACGGCGGCCAGGGGAATGACCGGGCCCTAGACAGCCCGCAGACGCCAAACGACGAGAAGCACGCGGCGGCCTGACGCGTCCGGGCGCGCCACCGGATGCCCTCGTCGTCGTTTCGTGCGGTCAGGCCCCACCCGGCCCGGAATTCGATGGATGTCCGCCCGGGGCTGTACCCGGCTCGGTGTGAAGGGGCCGGGCATCCCTGAGCCGGACAGGACCTGTCCTCTGACCCGTGCCGTTCTTTTGGGGGTTTCCCGGCAGTCTTCGGCTTTTCGTGGCGGGGTGGTCTGTCAAGGGTGGCCGAAGGCCATCGCGAAGCGACGCGACCGAAGGGAGCGCCCTTGACAGGCCGGCACGACACGGAAGGACGATGAGACTGACGGGAAACCCCCATACCTTCTCTGATCCGGCCCGGCTTGACCCCGCACCTCGCGAAGCCCGGGCGGCTCGCCGACTCCGCTGGGGCGAAGGCCCAGCCACCCGCCCGCCCGCACCCGGGGAGGCGGGTGGGCAGGCGCCACCGAGCCCTGGGGGTCGAGGGGGAGATAGCGGGCCCGCGCCGGGCCCCCGCCCCCGCCCCCCCCTACGGCGCCTGTCCCGTCGAGCCCCTGACCACCAGTTCCGGTTGGAAGACGTACTCCGTGCGTTGGACCGGGGTGCCCGCCACCGCTTCGAGGAGGGCGCCCACCGCTGCCGTGGCCATGGCGCGGACCGGCTGGCGGACCGTGGTCAGGGGCGGGTCGGTGAAGGCCACGAGCGGGGAGTCGTCGAAGCCGACCACCGAGACGTCCTCCGGCACCCGCAGCCCCCGTTCGCGGGCCGCGCGGATGACGCCCAGTGCCATCATGTCGCTCGCGCAGACCACCCCCGTGCAGCCCCGCTCCAGCAGGGCGCCGCCCGCCGCGTGGCCGCCCTCCACCGTGAACAGCGTGCGTTGGACCAGCCCTTCGGCCTCCGCCCCCGGCCGGGCCGCGAGGAAGCCCTGTTCCTTGCGCGCCGACGGCACGTACCGCGTCGGCCCGATCGCCAGGCCGATCCGGCGGTGGCCCAGCTCCTCCAGGTGCCGGACGGCCATGTCGGCGGCCGCCCTGTCGTCCGGCGAGACGAAGGGGGCGCTGATGGCCTCGTTGAACCCGTTGATCAGGACGAACGGCACCCCCCGCGCCGCCAGCCGCTGGTAGCGCGCCGGGTCGGCCGAGGCGTCCGCGTGCAGCCCCGACAGGAAGACGATCCCCGTGACCCCCCGCTCCTCCAGCTGCTCGACCAGTTCGTCCTCGGTGGCCCCGCCCGGGGTCTGCGTGCACAGCACCGGCGTGTAGCCGTGTCCGGCCAGCGCCTGCTCTATGACCTGCGCGAACGCCGGGAAGATGGGGTTCGTGAGCTCCGGTATCAGCAGCCCGACCAGCCCGTTGCTGCGCCGCTTGAGCCGCACGGGCCGCTCGTAGCCCAGCAGGTCCATGGCGGCCAGCACCTTGTGCCGGGTCCCGGCCGCCACACCCGATTTGCCGTTCAGCACGCGGCTGACCGTCGCCTCGCTGACCTGGGCCTGCGCGGCGATGTCCGTCAGCCGGAGCGGGGAGGTCACCCCTGCCACCACACCGCCGTGTCGGCCGGGAGCAGGTCCGGGTCCGCGAGGTCCCCGCTGGCCAGCAGTACCGTCCCCGGCGCGGGCAGCCGTACGGGCTCGCCCGTCGTGTTGACCGTGCAGACGAAGCCGCCCCGGCGGAAGGCCAGCACCCCGGCGGGGGTGGGCAGCCACTCCACCGCGTCGCCCGCGCCCAGCTCGGCCCGCTCGCGCCGGATCCGCAGCGCGGCCCGGTACAGCTCCAGCGTGGAGCCGGGGTCGCCGGTCTGCGCGGCCACGCTCAGGCCCGCCCAGTCCGCCGGCTGCGGCAGCCAGCTGCCGCCGTCGCCGAAGCCGTACGGGGCCTCGGTCCCCGCCCACGGGATCGGTACGCGGCAGCCGTCGCGCAGTCCCTCCTGGCCGGTGGCGCGGTGGAAGGCCGGGTCCTGGCGCACCTCGTCCGGCAGGTCGGTCACCTCCGGCAGGCCGAGTTCCTCGCCCTGGTACACGTACGCGGACCCGGGCAGCGCCAGCATCAGCAGCGCCGCGGCCCGCGCCCGGGCCAGCCCCTGCTCCCCGCCCCCGTACCGGGTCACGTGGCGCACCACGTCGTGGTTGGACAGCACCCACGTCGTCGCCGCGCCCACGGGACGCATCGCGTCGAGGGAGTCGTCGATGGCGGCGCGCAGCGCTTCCGCGTCCCAGCCGGTGTTCAGGTAGTGGAAGTTGAAGGCCTGGTGCAGCTCGTCGGGCCGCAGGTACAGGGCCGTGCGCTCCGCGCTCGGGGTCCACGCCTCGGCGACGCCTATGCGGTCTCCGGCGTACTCGTCGAGGACGGTCCGCCAGGAGCGGTAGATCTCGTGGACGCCGTCCTGGTCGAAGAAGGGCAGGACCTGGTTGCCGAGGAGCTTGAGCTGTTCGCTGCGGCCGAGGTCGGGCAGGCCGGGGGCCTTGACGAGGCCGTGGGCGACGTCGATGCGGAAGCCGTCCACGCCCAGGTCCAGCCAGAAGCGCAGGACGGAGCGGAACTCGTCCTGGACGGCGGGGTGGTCCCAGTTGAAGTCGGGCTGCTCGGGGGCGAAGAGGTGCAGGTACCACTCGCCGTCCGCGACGCGGGTCCAGGAGGGGCCGCCGAAGAGGGATTCCCAGTCGTTCGGGGGTTCTTCGCCGTTGGCACCCCGGCCGGGCCGGAAGTGGAAGCGTTCGCGCAGCGGGCTTCCGGGGCCTTCGCGGAGCGCCTGCTTGAACCATTCGTGCTGGTCGGAGCAGTGGTTGGGGACGAGGTCGACGATGATGCGCAGATCCAGCGCGTGGGCCTCGCGGATCACGGCGTCGGCGTCGTGCAGGGTGCCGAACATGGGGTCGATGGCCCGGTAGTCGGCGACGTCGTAGCCGGCGTCGGCCTGCGGGGAGGCGTAGAAGGGGCTCAGCCAGACGGCGTCGACGCCGAGCTCCTTGAGGTAGGGCAGTCGGCTGCGGATGCCTTCGAGGTCCCCCATGCCGTCCCCGTTGGAGTCGGCGAAGCTGCGCGGATAGACCTGGTAGATCACCGCTTCTCTCCACCAGCCGGGCAGGGTGCCGGTGGAGGTGGAGAGCGTTTCGGCGAGGTGCTGGGTCATGTCGTCCTTGAAGAGATCGGGCCGGGTGATGAGATCGGGCCGGTGATACGGGAAGCGGGCGCGGGTGGTCAGCCCTTGGTCGCGCCCGCCGTCATCCCGGCGACGAGGTGGCGCTGGGCGAAGAGGAAGAAGACCGCCGCCGGGATGGCGATGAGCACGGAAGCCGCGCTCATGGCACCCCAGTTGGAGGTGTACTGCGTGACGAAGGTCTGGAGTCCGCCGGCCAGGGTGAGGTTCTCCTCGCCGACCATGAAGGCGGAGGCGTACGCGACCTCGCCCCACGCGGTGATGAAGGCGTAGAAGCCGGT
The DNA here is from genome assembly GCF_042735575.1 of Streptomyces sp. NPDC059564. NCBI lineage: Bacteria > Bacillati > Actinomycetota > Actinomycetes > Kitasatosporales > Streptomycetaceae > Streptomyces > Streptomyces sp. NPDC059564. The sequence goes on from NZ_JBHWBP010000039.1 coordinate 15,307, forward strand.
GACGGCGAGGCCGGGCTTGGCGAGCGGGAGGATGAGGCGCCAGAAGGTGCCGAAGGGGTTGAGTCCGTCGACGCGGCCGGATTCGTCGATCTCGACCGGGATGGTGTCGAAGAAGCCCTTCATCATCCACGCGCAGAACGGCACGGCGATGGTGAGGTACGTGATGATCAGGCCGAGGGGCTGGTTGAGCAGTCCGAGGTCGCCCATCAGGTTGTAGAGCGGGACGATGAGGATGGCCATCGGGAACATCTGCGTGATGAGCAGGGTCCACATGAGCGGCTTCATGCCCGGGAACTTGAAGCGGCTGACGGCGTATCCGGTGGTGGCGGCGATGAACACGCCGAGGACGGTGGTGACGCCGGCGACCAGGACGGAGTTCGCGAACCAGCTCAGGAAGTGGCTGTCCTCCAGCAGGTAGCGGTAGTTCCCGAGGGTGGGTTCCTTCACGAAGTCCGTGGTGATGGCGTACTTCGCGGGCTTGAGCGAGGTCAGCAGGATCCACAGCACCGGGAAGACGGCGATGACGGCGGCGACGAGGAGCGTGGCGTGCAGTCCGACGGAGGCGAGCGGGGAACGGCTGCCCCGCTCACGCACCGGGTTCGGGGCCTGGGCCGGAGTCGAGACCGGGGCCGGGTTCGTGGTCACGGTCACCACACCTCTCCCTGCTTGCGCAGCGAGCGCCGGTAGACCAGCGCGAAGATCATGAGCAGGGCGAGGATCAGGACGCCCCAGGTCGCGGAGCCGGCGAAGTCGCGCGGGCTCGCGATGAAGGCCTCGCGGAAGGCCTGGGTCACCAGGATCTCGGTGGAGTCGCCCGGCCCGCCCCGCGTCAGCAGGAAGATCACCGGGAACATGTTGAAGGTCCAGATGGTGGAGAGCAGGACGACCGTCATGCTCACCGCGCGCAGCCCGGGCAGCGTGATGTGCCGGAACCGCTGCCACGGTCCGGCGCCGTCCATCTCGGCGGCCTCGTACAGCTCTCCGGGGATCGACTGCAGTCCGCCGAGCAGGGCGACCATCATGAAGGGGACGCCGAGCCAGACGTTGACGGCGATGACGGAGAACTTGGCCCAGGTGGGGTCGTCGAGCCACGGGACGGCGGAGATGCCGCCGCCGTCGAGGACCTTGTTGAGGATGCCGTTGTCGCGGTTGAAGAGGAACCGCCAGGCGAAGACGGAGACGAAGCCGGGGACGGCCCAGGGCAGGATGAGCGCCATCCGGTAGGCGGCGCGGCCCCGGAACTGCCGGTTGAGCATGGTGGCCAGGCCGAGGCCGAGGGCGAAGGTGATCGACACGCAGGCGACGGTCCACATCACCGTCCACACCAGCCGCTGCCAGAAGACCGGGTCGCCGAGCACGGCGGTGTAGTTGTCGAGCCCGACGAACTCGTACGTCGCCTCGATGTGGCGGACGCCGATGGTGCGGGCGACGTTGCGCTCGTTGGCGTCGGTCAGCGACAGGTAGACGCCCCGGACGAGCGGCCAGCCGATGATCACGCCGAGGACGAGCACGACCGGGGCGACCATGGCCCAGGCGTACCAGTGCGTGGCGAGGGCCCGGGTGAGGCCGCGCTTCGCGCGGGGGTTTGCGCCGGCAGTCGTGCGGCTGGGGCCGCGGGCGACGAGGTCGTCGTCTCCCGCGGCCTTCGCCACCGACCGGCTGGTGTCAGCAGCCATCGTCCGTACTACTTCCAGCCCTTGAGGATCTTGCGGAACTCGACGCCGGCCGCCTTGGCCGCGTCCTCGGGGCTCGACGCCCCGGTGACGGCCTTGGTGTACTCGACCTTCAGCGGCTCGAAGAGGGAGCCGTTCTCCGGGATCCAGGCCCGCTCGACGGCCTTGTCCACGGCCGGCTTGAAGAACTGGACCATCTCGCTGGCCTTGACGTCGGGCTGCTCGTAGGCGGCCGTGCGCGTCGGCAGCAGGCTGAGGTCCTTGGCGGACTGCACCTGCACCTCCTGCGAGGTCATGTACTCGACGAAGGCGTGCGCGGCGGCGGTGTTCTTGGAGCCCGCGTACACGGCGAGGTCGTGGCCGCCCTGCGGGGCGCCGGCCTTGGCGGAGCCGGCCGGGACCGGGGCGACGCCGAGGTTGGCCTTGTCCTTGAACTGGTCGCCCGCGTAGCTGTCGGCCACGGCCCAGGGGCCGTTGATCATCATCGCGGCCTCCCCGGACTTGAAGGCGGTCTGCATGTTGGTCCAGCCGTCGGTGGCGTTGGTGACGGCCGCGCCGGAGGTGACCAGGTCGCGGGCGGCCTTGAAGGCCTTGACGCCCGCGGCGTTGTCGACGGTGACCGTCTTGGTCTTGGCATCGACCAGGTCGCCGCCCTCGCCGTAGATGAAGGGGAGGAACCAGTAGGAGTCGTCGCCGCGCAGGTAGAGGCCGGTCTTGCCGGTCTTCGCCTTGATGGCGGCGGCGGCCGTCTTCAGCTCCTCCAGGGTCTTGGGGGGCTGGACTCCGGCGTCGGCGAGCATCTTCTTGTTGTAGAAGAGGCCGAGGGTGTCGATGACCTGCGGGACGGCGTAGGTCTTGCCCTCGTACTTGCCGCTGGCCGCGGCCTGCGCGAGGAATTCGGCGTCGACCTTCTTCGCGGTCTCGGCCGGGACCTCGTCGAGGTAGCCGAGCGAGGCGAAGTCGGCGACCCAGCCGACGTCGGCGCGGATCACGTCGGGGGCCTCGGAGCCGCTGCTGAAGGCGTTCTTGACCTTGTTCTGCGCGTCGCCGTACGGGACGTTGACGTACTTGACGGTCACCTTCGGGTGCTTCGCCGTGAAGGCTTCGGCGATCTTCTGGAAGCTCGCCTTCTCGGCGTCGTTGGAGGTGTCCCACCAGGTGACGGTGCCGGAGAGTTCCCCGCCGGCCTTGGTCTCCTGGCCGTCGTCCTTGGTGTCACCGCCGCAAGCCGTCGCCGCGAGCGCCAGGGCCGCGACCAGCGCGGTGGCCGCTATGCCACGCCGCATATGAACTCCTTCGATGATCCCGGCCGCGCCCTCGCGGTCCCGAGTTGCCAGGAACGTAACAAGCCTGAAAGCCGACCGAAAGACCTTGCGGCAATTTTCTGCAAGACGAGCTGATCGTTACATCCGTGTGTCCCTACGGTTGCCGCAGCTTGCTGTTAGTTCGAGTCGGCTTCGATTGCACAGGCCCGCAACCAGGGGGCGTGTACTCGCGTTGACCCCGATATGACGCACGAGTTGACGGCCCTCCCGCTTGCAAGCTCTTCCAGCGACACCACCCCGGACGGCGGCTGGTGGCGCGATGCCGTCATCTATCAGGTGTACGTGCGCTCCTTCGCGGACAGCGACGGCGACGGCGTCGGGGACCTCCGCGGGGTGCGCCGGCGGCTGCCGCACCTGGCCCGGCTGGGCGTCGACGCCGTGTGGCTGACCCCCTTCTACGTCTCCCCGCAGGCGGACGGCGGCTACGACGTCGCCGACTACCGGGCCGTCGACCCCCTCTTCGGGGACCTCGCCGACGCCGACGACCTCGTACGGGCCGCGCACGAGCTCGGCCTGCGGGTCATCGTCGACGTGGTCCCGAACCACACCTCCGAGCGCCACCCCTGGTTCCGCGAGGCCCTCGCCGGCGTACCGGGCGCCCGCGCGCGCTACCTCTTCCGCCCCGGCCGGGGCGCGGACGGCTCGCTGCCGCCCAACGACTGGGAGTCCGTCTTCGGGGGCCCGGCCTGGACCCGGGTCCCGGACGGCGCCTGGTACCTGCACCTCTTCGCGCCCGAGCAGCCCGACCTCGACTGGGACCACCCCGAGGTACCCGAGGAGTTCGCGTCCGTGCTGCGCTTCTGGCTGGACCTGGGCGTGGACGGCTTCCGCGTCGACGTCGCCCACGGCATGGTCAAGGCCCCCGGCCTGCCCGACATCGGCCGCGGCGCCCAGGCCACCCTGATCGGCACCGAGCCGCTCCCCTTCTTCGACCAGGACGGCGTCCACGCCATCCACCGCTCCTGGCGCCGCCTCCTCGACTCCTACGAGGGCCCGCGCATCGGGGTCGCCGAGGCCTGGGCGCCCACCTCGGAGCGGCTCGCCCTGTACGTCCGCCCCGACGAACTCCACCAGGCCTTCAACTTCCGGTTCCTGAACTGCCCGTGGGACCCGGCCGCGATGCGCACCGTCATCGACGAGTCCCTCGCCGCGACCGCCTCGGTCGGCGCCCCCACCACCTGGGTGCTGTCCAACCACGACGTGGTCCGGCACGTGACCCGGTACGGGGGCGGGGAGCAGGGGCTGGCCCGGGCGCGGGCCGCCGCGCTGCTGATGCTGGCGCTGCCCGGGTCCGCGTACGTGTACCAGGGCGAGGAACTCGGCCTGCCGGAGGTGACCGACCTGCCGGACGAGGTGCGCCAGGACCCGGCCTTCCACCGCACCACCGGCCAGGACGGGCTCCGCGACGGCTGCCGGATCCCGCTGCCCTGGGCCGGCCCGCGCCCGCCGTACGGCTTCGGCCCCGGCGGCAGCTGGCTCCCGCAGCCGGCGGACTGGGCGGGCCTGAGCGTGGCCGCGCAGACCGGCGACCCGCACTCCACCCTGGAGCTGTACCGGGCCGCGCTGGAGCTGCGCCGCGCCCTGCCCGGCCTCGGCTCCCCGGACGCGGGCCCCCTGACCTGGCTCCCCTCCCCCGAGGGCACGCTCCTGTTCACCCGCCCCGGCTTCGCCTGCACCCTCAACACCCGCCCCGCCGCCCTGGAACTCCCCGCCCCCGGCCGCCCGGTCCTGTCCAGCTCCCCCGTCGAAACGGACGGCCGCACGGTCCGGCTGCCCGCGGATTCCTGCACGTGGTGGTCCTTGTGAGCCGGGGACCGGTACAGTCCAATCCCGTGACCGCACGGCTAGCCGACATCGCAGCCCAGGCGGGGGTCAGCGAAGCCACTGTCAGCCGCGTGCTCAACGGCAAGCCCGGTGTGGCCGCAGGCACCCGCGAGTCCGTGCTGGCCGCGCTCGACGTGCTCGGCTACGAGCGGCCCGTACGGTTGCGCCAGCGCAGCGCGGGCCTGGTCGGACTGATAACCCCCGAACTGGACAACCCCATCTTCCCGGCGCTCGCGCAGGTCATCGGGCAGGCGCTGACCCGGCAGGGGTACACCCCGGTGCTGGCCACGCAGACGCCCGGCGGGTCCACCGAGGACGAGCTGACGGAGATGCTGGTGGACCGCGGGGTCTCCGGGATCATCTTCGTCTCGGGGCTGCACGCCGACACCACCGCCGACATGGGCCGCTACGACCAGCTCCGCGGCCAGGGCGTCCCGTACGTCCTCATCAACGGTTTCTCCGACAAGGTGCGGGCCCCCTTCGTCTCCCCCGACGACCGGGCCGCGATGCAGCTCGCCGTGACCCACCTGACCGCGCTGGGGCACACCCGGATCGGTCTGGCCGTCGGGCCGAAGCGGTTCGTGCCGGTGCTGCGCAAGATCGAGGGCTTCCGGCTCGGGATGAAGGAGCGGCTCGGGCTCGACGAGGCCGCGGTCGAGGAGCTGATCCAGCACTCCCTGTACACGCTGGAGGGCGGGCAGGCCGCCGCGGCCGCGCTCATCGCGCGGGGCTGCACGGCGATCGTGTGCGCGAGCGACATGATGGCCCTCGGAGCCATCCGGGCCGCCCGGCAGCAGGGCCTCGCCGTCCCCCGGGACATGTCGGTGGTCGGCTTCGACGACTCCCCCCTCATAGCGTTCACCGATCCGCCGCTCACCACCATCCGCCAGCCCGTGCTGGCGATGGGGCAGGCCGCGGTGCGCACCCTGCTGGAGGAGATCGGCGGTACGCCGGCCCCGCACAGCGAGTTCGTCTTCCTGCCGGAGCTGGTGGTCCGCGGGTCCACGGCCTCGGGCCCGGGTCAGCGCCGGGGGGCCTAGCGGTGTACCCCTAGGGACGGGGAGTCGTCCGCAGGGCGGACCGCGGGCGCCGAAGACCGTCCCCGGGGATGATCGGAGGCGAGATCGCATCTGGCAGACTCTCTCCCCATGGGTGAATCGAGCGTGAAGACACTGGAAACCCGGACGGACGTCTCGTCACCCACCGTGACCGAGCCGGAGAGCCGTCCGGGGTCCGAACGCACCCTCCTCACCCGGCTCCGCCTGCCGCGCCGGCCGCGCATCTGGTTCGAGGTCCTGCTGATCGCCGTCAGCTACTGGACGTACTCGCTGATCCGCAACGCGGTGCCGGAGCAGAAGGCGGCCGCCCTCGCGAACGCCGACTGGATCTGGAGCCTGGAGCGGGGCCTGGGGATCGCGGTCGAGCAGTCCGTCAACCACGCCGTGAACTCGGTGACGTGGCTGGTCGTGGGCATGAACTACTACTACGCCACGCTCCACTTCGTCGTGACGATCGGCGTGCTGGTGTGGATCTACCGCTTCCATCCGGGGCGTTACGCGGCCACGCGGCTCATCCTCTTCGCCACCACGGGCGTGGCCCTGGTCGGCTACTACTTCTACCCGCTCGCGCCGCCCCGGCTGATGAACGGGCAGGACTTCGTGGACACGGTGCTGGTCCACCACACCTGGGGCTCGATGGCCTCGGGCAACCTCAAGCACATGTCGAACCAGTACGCCGCGATGCCGTCCATGCACATAGGGTGGTCGCTCTGGTGCGGGCTGACGATCTTCGCGGTCGCCTCCGCGCCCTGGGCCCGGTTCCTGGGCCTGCTCTACCCGACGGCGACCCTGGTGGTCATCGTGGCCACCGCCAACCACTTCTGGCTGGACGCCGTCGGCGGCATGATGTGCCTGGCCTTCGGGTACGGCGTCTCGCGCCTCTGGTACGGCTCGCTGCCGCACCGGCTGCCGCGCCGGCCCGTGCACAGCGAACCGCACCCCGCGTCGGCCCTGGTGAGCCGCTTCCGGCGGTAGGTTCCCCGCCTCAGCCCTCCCCGTGGGTGATCCGGCCGCCCGAGACGGTCAGGCGTACGGGGGCCTCGGCCAGCTCGTCCGGGCCCGCGGTGACCGGGTCGACGGTGAAGGCCGTCAGGTCCGCGCGCAGGCCGGGCGCGATCCGGCCCGCCACCGCCTCCTCGCCGGCGGCGAGCGCCGCGTGCGAGGTCATGCCCTCCAGTGCCATCAGCCCGGTCAGGAACCGGCCGCCGGAGGCCGCGCCGCGGGGGCGCAGGGCGGTGGCGAGGACCTGGCGGGCGTCGTGGTGGGCGATGGGCCAGTCCGAGCCGAGGGCCAGGACGGCTCCCGCGTCGCGCAGGTCCCGGCAGCGCCAGGCCCGTCCGGCGCGTTCGTCGCCGAGCCGCTTGGACCACTCGTCGGTGTGGTCGGCGCGGGTGTAGGCGGTGTGCGGGGGCTGCATGGAGGCGATCACGCCCAGCTCGGCGAACCGCTCCAGCTGGTCGTCGGGGACGGTCTCGATGTGTTCGATCCGGTGCCGCATGCGGGCCCGGGGTCCCAGGGCTGCGACGGTGTCCAGGACGTGGCGGACGGCCGCGTCGCCGATGGCGTGGGTGGCGGTGCGCACGCCGGCCGCGTCGAGGACCCGTACCGCCCGGGAGTACGCCTGCGGGTCGGGCCAGAAGGCCTCGGTGCCCTGGCCGTGGCAGTCGGCGTGCTCCAGCCAGGCGGTGCCTCCCTCGACGGTGCCGTCCATGAAGAACTTGACGCCGCCGACCTGCCAGTGGCGCCCGGCGGTCCCCTGGAGGGCGATCAGACCGGCGAGTTCCCCGTCGTCGGCGCCGGGCATGCACCAGGGGGCCAGGCGCAGCCGCAGGGGCAGGTGGTGCTCGTACTCCAGGCCGGCGAGGAGGGCGGGGACGTCGCCGTCGCCGAGGTCCATGACGTGGGCGCCGGTGAGGCCGGTGGCGGCCATGTCGGCGAGGAGGGCGAGCAGGCGGGTGCGGCGCTGGGCGGGGGTGGGCTTGGGGGCGAGGGCGGCGACCAGGGCCATGGCGGCGTGTTCGACGAGGTGTCCGGTGGGGCGGCCGTCCGGGTCGCAGACGATCTCGGAGCGCTGGGGGAAGGTACGGGGGCCGGTGATGCCCGCGGCGGCGAGGGCGGGGCCGCTGGCGAGGGCGGAGTGGCCGTCGTAGAGGCGCAGGAAGGCGGGGGTGCCGGCGAGGGCGTCCTCGATCGCGGCCCGGTCGACGGGCCGGCCGGCGAAGGCGTTGTGGTCGAGGCCGTGGCCGAGGACCCAGCCGCCGGTGCGGTCGGCGGTGCGCAGGGCGGCGCGGAGCTGGTCGAGGTCGCGGACGGCGGAGAGGTCGGTGCCGGTGGCCATCTCGATGCCCCAGACGGGGTGGCTGTGGGCGTCGGTGAGGCCGGGGGTGAGGGTGGCGCCGGCGAGGTCGACGAGGCGGGTGCCGGGTCCGCGCCAGTCGCGTACGTCGCTCTCGTGTCCGACGGCGAGGACGCGGCCGTCGGCGATGGCTACCGCGCCGGCTTCGGGGCGGGCCGGGTCGAGGGTGCGGACGCGCGCTCCGGTGAGGACGGTGTCGGCAGCGGGCACGGCGTTTCTCCTTGGGGGGTGGTGCGGTCTTCGGCGAAGCGGGCGTAGACCTCGGGGCGGCGGGACTTCAGCCGTCCGGCGAGGGCGGTTCCGGCGAGGAAGACGGCGGGGACGAGGGCCACGAGGACGGTGTTGACGGTGGTGGAGGCCATGGTGAACAGGCCGACCTTGGAGACGACGAGGCAGATCGCGACGGTCAGCAGCACGGCGGCGGTGACGGGCGCGACGACGGTCCGCCAGCGGCCCTCGGAGTGGGGGGTGCGCCGGAAGTAGACGGGTACGGCGAGGGCCGCGAGCAGCATGAGCGCCATGAGGCCGATCATGCCGGGTGTGTTCACCCAGAGCAGGAGCTGCTGGTAGGGGTCGGCTCCGGCGAGGGCGAAGCCGAGGACGACGGCGGCGCCGAGGGCGGTCTGGGCGGCTCCGGCCAGGTACGGGGAGCGGTGGCGGGGGTGGACGCGGCCGAGGGCGGCGGGCAGGACGCCCTCCTCGGCGAGGGCGAGCACGTAGCGGTTGATGGCGTTGTGGAAGGCGAGGAGGGAGGCGATGACGCTGGTGACGATGAAGAGGTGCATCAGGTCCGCCGCCCAGGGGCCGACGTAGGTGGTGATGGCGGTGAAGAAGAGGCCGCCGGGGTCCTGGGTGGCGGCGGCGGTGACGTCCTCGGCGCCGTAGGCCTGGATGACGGTCCAGACGACGAAGGCGTAGAAGAGGCCGAGGAAGGCGACGGCGATGTAGGTGGCGCGCGGGATGGTGCGGTCGGGGTCGCGGGCCTCGCGGCGGTAGATGACGGTGGACTCGAAACCGGTGAAGGCGGCGAAGGCGAAGGCCAGGACGGCGGCGGTGCCGGGGACGAGGACGGCGCCGGGGGCGAAGGAGCCGGCGGACAGGCCGTGGGCGCCGCCCTTGAGGAGCACCCCGGCCGCGAGGAGGACGAGTATCCCGGTCTCGGCGACGAGGAGGACGCCGAGGAGCTTGGCGCCGAAGTCGATGGAGCGGTAGCCGCCGTACCAGATGAGGAGGAGGCCGGCGAGGGAGACGGGCAGCCAGGGGATGTCGAGGCCGGCGAGGGCGCGGCCGGTGTCGGCGGTGGTGGTGCCGAGGAGGCCGTAGACGCCGATCTCCATGCCGTTGTAGCCGATGAGGGCGAGCAGGGCGGCGCCGATGCCGACGCGCTTGCCGAGGCCGCGGGCGATGTACGCGTAGAAGGCGCCGGCGCCGGTGACGTGGCGGCTCATGGTGGTGAAGCCGACGGCGAAGACGGCGAGGGTGAGGCCGGCGAGGAGGTAGCCGGCGGGGGCGCCGATGCCGCCGAGGAGGATGGCGACGGGGGCGACGCCGGCCATGACGGTGAGGGGGGCGGCGGCGGAGACGACGAAGAAGGAGATGTCGGCGGTGCCGAGCGCCGCGCTGTGCAGGGTGGGGAGGGGCGGGGTCGGCGGGGTGCTTTCGGGCAAGGCGGGGCCCTTCTGCTGCGACAGAAACCTAAAGGCTTTCGGTTCGCGGCAATGTAGCCTCCGGTTTTGGCGTACGGGAAGACCTGGACCAGGGAGAACATCGATGGCACGGCCGCGCACCCCCTTGCTCGACCGGGAGCGGATCGCCATCGCTGCCCTGCAACTGGTGGCGGAGCAGGGCGAGTTCAGTGTTCCGCAGGTCGCCCGGGCGCTGGGGGTGCAGACGGCTTCGCTGTATCACCACGTGGACGGCCGGGCCGGGGTGGTGGAGCTGGTACGGGAGCGGGTGTGCGCCTCGATCGACGACTCGGCGCTGTCCCTGGAGCCGTGGGACCGGGCGCTGGAGGAGTGGGCCCGGTCCTACCGGGCCGCCTTCGCCGCCTACCCGCGGGCCATCCCGCTGCTGATGACGACACCGGTACGGGCGCCGAGGGTGCTCGCGCACTACGAGCGGGCGGTGGCGCTGCTGCGGACGGCGGGGTTCCCCGAGGAGCGGGTGATGCCGCTCCTGACGGGCCTGGAGAACCTGATCCTGGGGTCGGCCCTGGACCTGGCGGCCCCCGAGGCCATGTGGGAGCCCTCCGCGCGGACCCCGCTGCTGGCCGCCGCCCTGGAGGCGGGCGGCCCGGGCCGCGCGGACGCGGCCTTCGACCTGGCCCTGACGGCCCTGCTGTCCTACGCGGCGACCCTGCGCAGCGGCGGCGCCGGGGCCTAGGACCCGTAGAAGAGCTCGTCCACCACCGCGCGGGCGCGGCGGGTGACGCGGCGGTAGTCGTCCAGCATCTCCCCGACGCGGCCCTCCGGGTAGCCGAGGTAGCGGCCGACCGCCGCCAGCTCGCGGGCCTCCGCGGGGAAGGTGTCCCCGGCGCGGCCGCGGACCAGCATGACGGCGTTGCGGACGCGGGTGGCGAGTACCCAGGCCTCGTCGAGGACCTGCGCCTCCTCGGCCGGGATCAGCCCGGCGGCCCGGGCGGCGGACAGGGCCTGGCGGGTACGGGTGGTGCGCAGGCCGGGTTCGGCCCAGGCGTGCCGCATCTGGATCAGCTGGACGGTCCACTCGACGTCGCTGAGGCCGCCGCGGCCGAGCTTGGTGTGCAGGGTCGGGTCGGCGCCGCGCGGCATCCGCTCCGACTCCATCCGGGCCTTGAGGCGGCGGATCTCCCGTACGGCGTCCTCGCCGAGGCCGTCGGCCGGGTAGCGCAGCGGGTCGATCAGCTCGACGAAGCGGCGGCCGAGCTCCTCGTCCCCGGCGACGGGTTCGGCGCGCAGCAGGGCCTGGCTCTCCCAGGTCAGGGACCAGCGGCGGTAGTAGGCGGCGTAGGAGGACAGGGTGCGCACGAGCGGTCCGGAGCGGCCTTCGGGGCGCAGGTCGGCGTCGATGAGCAGCGGCGGGTCGGCGGTGGGCAGCTGGAGGAGCCTGCTCATCTCGGCGATGACGGTCTGGGCGGCCTTGGCGGCTTCCGTCTCGTCGACGCCCTCGCGGGGTTCGTGGACGAAGAGGACGTCGGCGTCGGAGCCGTAGCCCAGTTCGTGGCCGCCGAAGCGGCCGACGCCGATGACGGCGAAGCGGGTGGGGAGGGTCTCGCCCCAGTGGTCGCGGACGGCGGCGCGCAGGGCTCCGGCGACGGTGGCGGCGGTGAGTTCGGAGACGGCGTCGCCGACCCGGTCGACGAGGGCGCCGGGGTCCTCTTCGGCCGGGCTCTCCTCCGTGCCGTAGGAGGCGATGATGTCGGCGGCGGCGGTGCGGAAGAGTTCGCGGCGGCGCACCCCGCGGGCGGCGGTGACGGCGGCCTCGCCGCTCTCGGCGCGGCCGACGGCGGCGAGCACCTCCTGTTCGAGGGCCTCGTGGGTACGGGGCTCCAGGCCTTCGGCGTCGCCGAGCAGGGCGACGGCCTCGGGGGCGCGCATGAGGAGGTCGGGGGCGAGGCGTCCGGCGGACAGCACGCGGGCGAGGTTCTCGGCGGCGGCGCCCTCGTCGCGGAGCAGCCGCAGGTACCAGGGGGTCTTGCCGAGGGCGTCGGAGACCTTGCGGAAGTTGAGGAGTCCGGCGTCGGGGTCGGCGGAGTCGGCGAACCAGCCGAGCATGACGGGCAGCAGGGTGCGCTGGATGGCGGCCTTGCGGCTGACGCCGGAGGCGAGGGCTTCGAGGTGGCGCAGCGCGGAGGCCGGGTCGGCGTAGCCGAGGGCTTCGAGGCGCTGGCCGGCGGCGCGCGGGGAGAGCCGGGTCTCGCCGGGGGTGAGCTGGGCGACGGCGTCGAGGAGGGGCCGGTAGAAGAGCTTCTCGTGGAGGCGGCGGACGGCCGAGGCGTGCCGGCGCCAGGCCTTGTTGAGTTCGGCGACGGGTTCGGTGCGCAGGCCCATGGAGCGGCCCAGGCGCCGCAGGTCGGCCTCGTCCTCGGGGACGAGGTGGGTGCGGCGCAGCCGGTAGAGCTGGATGCGGTGCTCCATGGAGCGCAGGAAGCGGTACGCGTCGTTCAGCTGGGCGGCGTCGGTGCGGCCGACGTAGCCTCCGGCGGCGAGGGCGTGCAGGGCGTCGAGGGTGGTGCCGGAGTGCAGGGTGGCGTCGCTGCGGCCGTGCACGAGCTGGAGCAGCTGGACGGCGAACTCGACGTCGCGCAGGCCGCCGGGGCCGAGTTTCAGCTCGCGGTCGATCTGGGCGGCGGGGATGTTGTCGACGACGCGGCGGCGCATCTTCTGGACGTCGGAGACGAAGTTCTCGCGTTCGGCGGCCTGCCAGACCAGCGGTGTTATGGCCGCGATGTACTCGGCGCCGAGGGCCGCGTCCCCGGCGACGGCGCGGGCCTTGAGGAGGGCCTGGAACTCCCAGGTCTTGGCCCAGCGCTGGTAGTAGGCGAGGTGGGAGGCGAGGGTGCGGACGAGGGGGCCGTTCCTGCCCTCGGGGCGCAGGTTGGCGTCGACGGGCCAGATGGTGCCTTCGACGGTGGTCTCGGAGCAGATCCGCATGAGGTGGGAGGCGAGGCGGGTGGCGGCCTGGATGCCCTTGCCCTCGTCGGTGCCGGGGGCGGCCTCGCCGACGAAGATGACGTCGACGTCGGAGACGTAGTTGAGTTCGTTGCCGCCGCACTTGCCCATGGCGATGACGGCGAGCCGGCACTGCGTCGCGTCCTGGGGGGCGGCGGCGGTGGCGATGCGCAGGGCGGCGCGGAGGGTGGCGGTGGCGAGGTCGGCGAGTTCGGCGGCGGCCTGGGCGACGTCGGTGGTGCCGCAGACGTCGCGGGCGGCGATGGAGAGCAGGCAGCGGCGGTAGGCGACGCGCAGGGTGACGGGGTCGTCGGCCTCGGCGAGGCCCTGTTCGAACTCGGCGAGGCCGGGGTGCAGGTCGGCGGCCTCGTAGGTGACCAGGGCCTGCCAGTCGCGGGGGTGGCGGGCGAGGTGGTCGGCGAGGGCTTCGGAGGCGCCGAGCACGCCGAGGAGGCGGTCGCGCAGGGGTTTGGCGCTGACGAGGGTGTCGAGGAGCAGCGCCAGGTCGTCGGGGGCCTGGGCTTCGGCGAGGCGGACGAGGCCGAGGAGGGCGAGGTCGGGGTCGGCGGTCGCGCCGAGGGCGTCGAGGAGCACCGGGTCGGTGCGTACGCCGGCCAGCGCTTCGTCGTCGAGGAGCCGGGCCGCGGTGGAGGGGTCGGTGAACCCGCTGCGCAGCAGTCGGATGAAGGTGCTGCTCCTGCGTCCCGGGACTGTCATCCCGCCGCCTCCCGAGTGCGTCGCCGCCGGTGGTCGGCCGGCGCTGCCGGTGGTGGTGGCCGGCCTGGGGGCGAGCCTAGCCGGAGCAGGCGTTCGACTCACCGGCGTGTCGTGGCGAATATCATGAGGCGGATTATCAGATTTTCTGATTACTTGTAGATCTATGTGTCAGGGGCCCGGTCCCCGTCCGACCGGTTGCGAGGAGCCCCATGTCCGAAGGACGCCCCTTCCCCGCCCCGGCGCACCGTCCGCACGCCGCCCCGACGGACTACCCGCTCCCCGCCCCGCGCCCCTCCGCCGAGAACGGCCCCCAGCCGTCCTCGACCGCCCCCGCACCCCGCCGCGAGCCGGACCCGGGTCCCGAGGCGGCCTCGTACGCGTATCCCGCCGGGCGGGTGGCGCATCACCGGCCCCCGCACCACGCCCGGCACCGGGCCCGGATCGTCAAGGCCGTCGCCGCCTGCGCGGCCACCGCCGCCGCCGGGATGCTCGTGCTCCGCGGCAACGAGGCCTTCGCCGCCCTCGACGCCCCGGCCGGCCCCGACTCCCGGCTCACCACCGCCACCACGGCCGACGCCCCCGATCCCGGCCGCGTGCTGCAGATCATCGCCCACCCCGACGACGACCTGTACTTCATGAACCCGGACCTCGGCTATTCCATAGCCGCCGGCCACCCCGTCACCTCGGTCTACCTCACCTCCGGCGAAGCCGACGGCATCAACGCGGGCGTCGCCAAGGAGGCCTCCACCCCGCCCGACAAGCCCGCGTACGCCGAGGCCCGCCAGAACGGCATCCGCGCCGCCTACGCGAAGATGGCCACCGGCGACCGCACCAGCGCCTGGAAGCGCACCGTCGTCCCGACCAAGGGCGGCGGCCACGCCGAGGTCGACGTCCTCGTCGCGAAGCCCGAGATCAACCTCGTCTGGCTCCAGCTGCGCGAGGCGGGCAACGTCTACGGCGACGCCCCCGACAGCCTCCACGGCCTGTGGGACGGCCGGGTCCCGCACCTGGAGTCGATGCTCGCCTCCGGCACCCCCGTCAAGCAGCCGTTCACGTACACGAAGGACCAGGTCGTCCGGACGATCGAGGGCGTGCTGGAGCGGTACAAGCCGACGACGATACGGATGCAGGACCCGACCCCCGGCCGCTTCCCGGACACCAAGCGCTACACCGACCACCAGGACCACTTCTACGGCGCCCGGTTCGTGCAGATGGGCTCCGAGGCCTACGCCCGCGAGGTCCACGACCGCCCGCACTTCGCGGTGCAGAACTACATCGGCTACTTCAACAGCTCCCTCCCCAGCGCGCTGGACCCCGGCGAGGCCAAGGAGAAGCTGGACATCCTGGACACCTATGCCTGGCTCGACCGGCAGAACCACTGCGGCAGCGCCGCCGGCTGCGGGGACCTCAAGGTCGCCGACCACCCCTCGGGCAACCGCTGGACCGACTCCATCAACTACGCCCGCGGCACCAGCACCTCCTGGCTCGCCTCCGACCGGGACCACGGCCTGTGGGCCTTCAAGGTGCTCGACGGGCAGGTCGCCGTCTGGCACCGCACCGGCCTCATAGGCAGCTGGAGCGGCCCCCGCCTGCTCCCCGGCACCGGCATGGACCAGGGCATCTCCACGGTCACCCTGCCCGACGGCCGGATAGCCGCCTTCGGCACCCGCACCTCCTTCGGCGCCCGGCCCGCCGACTACCGGCGCGAGGTCGTCTACGCCGTCCAGCGGGCCCCCGGCTCCGCCGAGTTCGGCGCGTGGCAGTCGCTCGGCACCCCCGAGACCGCCGACGAGACCTGGACCTCCGACATCAGCGCCCCCGCCGTGTCCGTCGACACCGCCGGCCTGCCCGCGGTGTACGTGCGCGACGGCGCCTCCGGCCTGCGCGGCCGCGTGCAGCGGGCCGACGGCGGCTGGGGTCCGTGGGAGAGCCACGGCGGCGCCGACCTGCACGGCACCCCGGTCACCGCGACCGACGGGGCCGGGCGGCGGATGGTGTTCGCCGCCACCACCCGGACGGTGATCGGCTGGGTGCAGCCGGAGCCGGGCGCCCCGCTGGGCCCGCCCACCCCCACCGGGCTGCCGGCCACCACGCTCCCGCTGACGGCGGAGGGCCGCGAGGGCGGCGTACGGCTGTGGTTCCGCAAGCCCGGCTCCGGCAACGTCCGCACCGCCCTGATGACCGCCGACGGCGGCCTGAAGGTGAACGGCCTCACCGACCTCGGCGGGCTCCAGGGCTTCGGCTCGGTGGCGGCGAGCGGGCACGTGCTCGCGGGCCGCACCGCGGGCGGGCAGCTCGGCTCGGACGTGGGTGTCGGCCGGCCGTGGCAGCGCTCGCCGCTGATGTTCGTCGGGTCCCCGTCCAGCACGATGACCGGGAAGAACATGGTCAGCCTGGCGGTGGTCGGGCTGGACGCCCGGCTGTACGTGACCTCCTCGGCGGACTCCCCCGACGCGCACCTGGCGCCGTGGCAGCCGGTGGGCCCGCGCAACACGGCCCCGTAGCGAAACGCACATAAGCCGCAGACGCCACAGAACCGCCTTCAACGCCCCGCACCGGGGCGTTGTTTGCGTTTACGCGGCTTTCGTCCGCCTTCAACCCCGTCCACGATCCGGGCAGTTGCCCCCGCGCTCCCGGCACCGTGCACAATCACAACCGGTCGTTTTCGGAAAGCACGCGTCATCGGCGAAATCGGTGAACCAACTCCCCCGATTTGGCCTCTCACTGACTGCACAGCGGTTCTTCCTGTCCGTCCGGAACGACCTCAAGGCGTGACCGATGCCCGTATCCCGCCGCCGCTTCCTCCTCGCGGCCGTGGTGCCCATGCTCACCGTGGGCGCTTCCGGCGTGCTCTCCATCGCCTCCGGCCAGCAGACCTCGGCCGAAGCCACCCAGAGCGACCGGGCGGGGAGGGCGGCCTCCGCCCTCCCGGCCAGCACCACCTCCGGCTCGGTGGTGCAGATCGTCGCGCACCCCGACGACGACCTGTTCTTCATGAACCCCGACCTCAGCCGGTCCCTGCTGGCCGGCCTCCCGCTCACCACCGCCTACCTCACCTCCGGCGAGGCCGACGGCCGCAACGAGGCGCACGGCGGCGAGGCCAAGGACCCGCAGCAGCCCGCCGACCGCGAGCGGTACGCGGAGGCCCGGCAGAACGGCATCCGCTCGGCCTACGCGCAGATGGCCACCGGAGACCGCACGAGCGCGTGGACCCGTACCGTCATACCCACGGCGGGCGGCGGACAGGCGGAACTCGACGTCCTCGTCGCCCGGCCCCAGGTCAACCTCGTCTGGCTGCAGCTGCGCGAGGCCCGCAGCCCGGCCGGGGACAACCCCGACAGCCTGCGCGGCCTGTGGAACGGCCGGATACCGGCGCTCGGCGCCCAGCTCACCACCGGCACCCCGGTCAGGCAGTCGTTCACGTACACCAAGGACCAGGTCGTCCAGTCCATAGCCGGGATCCTGGAGCGGTACCGGCCGACGACGATACGCATGCAGGACCCGACACCGAACCGGTACGCGGACACCGGCAAGTACACCGACCACCAGGACCACATGTACGGCGCCCGCTTCGTGCAGGCGGCCCTGGCCTCCTACGCCGAGCGCGTCACTGACCGCCCGCGCTTCTCGGTCCAGAACTACCTCGGCTACCACAACGGCACCCTCCCCCACGCCCTGGACCCGCAGACCGCCGAGACGAAGATCGGCTTCCTGAAGACGTACGCCTGGCAGGACCGCACCGACTACTGCGGCAGCCCCTCGGGCTGCGGGGACCGCAAGGTCGCGGGCAGCCCCACCGGCCGCAACTGGGCCCAGTCCCTGCGCTACGCCCGCGCCGACACCACCTCCTGGCTCGTCGAGGGCACCCCCGGCCGGCTCTGGGCCTTCGCCGCGCTGGACGGCCGGATGGCCCTGTGGAACCGCAATCCGGCCGGCGCCTGGACCGGGCCCGAGCTGCTGCCCGGCACCGGCATCGACCCCGGCGCCTCCACCGCCCGCCTGCCCGACGGCCGCGTCGCGGTCCTCGCGACCCGCACCTCCCTCGGACCCGGGCCGGCCGACTACCGGCGCGAGGTCGTGTACGCCGTCCAGTCCGCGCCCGACGGCCCCTTCGGGCCCTGGCAGTCGCTCGGCACCCCCGAGCCGGGCGACGAACCCGGCACCTCCGCCATCAGCGCCCCCTCGGCCGTCGCCGACGCCGAGGGCCGCCTCACCGTCTACCTCCGCGACACCCGCCGCACCCTGCGCGCCCGCGTCCAGCAGCCGTCGGGCACCTTCACCGACTGGCAGCGCCTGGGCGGCGAGGACCTGCAGAGCGACCCCGTGACCCTCACCGACGCGGCCGGGCGGCGCCACGTCTACGCCACCACCACCAAGTCGGTCCTCGCCTGGACCCAGCCCGCCCCCGGAGCCCCGCTCGCCGGGCCGTTCCCCACCGCGCTCCCCGCCACCACCGTCCCGCTCTCGGCGGCCCGGGAGGGCGCGGGCGTCCGCCTCTACTTCCGGCGCCCCGACTCCGGGGCGGTGCGCAGCGCCCTCGTCACGGCGGGCCCGGGCGCCCCGCAGGTCACCGGCCTCTCCGAGTCCGGCGGCCGGGCGGGCTACGGCGCGGTCGGCGTCGCGGGCCGCGTCCTGACGGGGCGCACCGGCTCCGGGACCGTCGCGGCCGCGGCGTTCGGCGGGGCGCCCGCCTGGACGGAGTCCCGGATGCTGTACGCGGGCGCGCCCTCGGCGGTCCTCGCCCCGGCGGGCGCCACCGTCACGGCGGTCCTGGGCCTCGACGCCCGGCTCCACACCGTGACCTCCCAGCCCACCACCGCCCACCCCACCTGGCACCCCGCGGTCCCCCCGCCGGCCGGCTGACCCGCGGGCAGGGGCGCCCGGCCGGACCCGCCGATATCCTGGACGGGCATCGGGGGCTCCCCTGCCTCGGAGGGCAGCACGATGAACCGGCACAGCCTGCTCACGCTCCTCGCCGCCCCGCTCCTCATCGCCCCGGCGGCCCTCACCCCCGCCTTCGCGGCCCCGGCGGCCGTGCCGGCCGCCGCCTCCTGCGAGCTGGTGGCGATCGGGGAGGACTCGTACACCCTGGTCCTGGAGGGCTTCGCGCCGGGCCAGTCCGTGACCATCAACGGCCCGCGCACCAACCAGCGCGTCCAGGTGGGCCAGGAGGGCTCCCTCCAGCAGGACGACGCCCGCTACGGCAAGTACAGCGTCGGCTTCAAGACCGGCGGATCCGGCCACGGCAACCGCATCGGCTGCCTGACCCCGCCCCGCGGCAAGCACGATGGCGGCGGCGGAAAGGGGAACGTGCAGGTCACCAAGGTGGAGGTGTTCACCCTCACCAAGCCGGGCACCGTGGTCGACTGCACCAAGCCGATCAAGGCCGAATTCGACGGCAAGATCAGCGGCACGGGCAAGGGCGACGTCCGCTACTTCTGGACGTTCGCGTCCAGCGCCGATCCCATCCAGTCCGGCAAGGTCACCTTCGCCCCCGGCACCGAGAGCCACTCCCTCTTCGTGGCGGTCCCGCTGTCCGTGGTGAACAACGGCTCACCGTCGGGGTTCGTGACCCTGCACGTCCCCTCCGCGAACATGACGGCCAGGAGCGACCAGGTCACCCTCACCTGCGCCAAGCCGTAGCCCCCGGAGGCACGCGGATTCAGGGACCGGTGCCGGCCGTCAGCAGCTCCCGTACCTGCTCGGCCGTCCACGTGCCGGCGGCGCCGGGACGGGACGCGAGGTACTCGGCGATGTCCTGCTCCTGCCAGGGGCCGGATTCCAGGAGACCTCCGGCCAGGTAGCGCAGGTACGCGGCGGACGGGGTCAGCAGCTCGACGTCGTGGAGGGTCCACGGCGCGGTGAACGTCAGCACGGGGATGTCCTCGATCGTGCCCGGGCAGATCAGGGTCTCGTACCGGCCCGGGCCCTGCTCGTCACGGCCGTCCCGCAGAACCGCCGTCAGGTCCAGGTCCGCCCCGGGTTTCCCGTACATCTCCTGCGCGGCGATGTCGGACATCTGGCCGACCGTCACCAGGTGGGCCCGCCCGCGCGTCGAACCGGGAGCCGTGGGGTCGTAGAACCCTCGCCCTCCGGTCCACACGGCGGATTCCGTGGCGAAGTACAGGGTCCCTTCCAGCT
Organism: Streptomyces sp. NPDC059564; assembly: GCF_042735575.1. Classification (NCBI taxonomy): domain Bacteria; kingdom Bacillati; phylum Actinomycetota; class Actinomycetes; order Kitasatosporales; family Streptomycetaceae; genus Streptomyces; species Streptomyces sp. NPDC059564. The sequence continues at coordinate 35,050 of NZ_JBHWBP010000039.1, forward strand.
CGACCGCGATCGACCGCTCGGGCGCCCGCCGGTCCCGGCAGCCCGGGTAGGTGCGCGCCGCTCCGACCGGGGTCCCGCCGGCGATGTACGCGGCAAGGCGGTCCATGTGCATGTTGGACGCGTAGGAGGCGTACCAGACCCGCCCGGGCGCGGGAACCGCCCGGGCGAGCGGCGTGGCAGTGTGGACGACCATGCGGCCGATATAGCCTCTGACCTGCGGTTACAGGACCGGGAGGTTCTTGCGGAGTTCGAAGGCGGTGACCTCCGAGCGGTACTCCTCCCACTCCTGCTTCTTGTTGCGGAGGAAGAAGTCGAAGACGTGCTCGCCGAGGGTTTCGGCGACCAGTTCGCTGCGTTCCATCAGGGAGATGGCCTCGCCCAGGTTCTGCGGGAGGGGTTCGATGCCCATCGCGCGGCGTTCCGCGTCGGAGAGGGCCCAGACGTCGTCGTCGGCGCCCGCCGGGAGTTCGTAGCCCTCCTCGATGCCCTTGAGGCCCGCCGCGAGGAGGACGGCGTAGGTGAGGTAGGGGTTGGCGCCCGAGTCGATCGAGCGGACCTCGACCCGGGAGGAACCCGTCTTCCCCGGCTTGTACATCGGGACGCGGATCAGCGCCGAGCGGTTGTTGTGGCCCCAGCAGATGTACGAGGGGGCCTCGCCGCCGGAGCCGGCGGTGCGCGAGGAGCCGCCCCAGATGCGCTTGTACGAGTTGACCCACTGGTTGGTGACGGCGGCCGTCTCCGCGGCGTGCTTGAGGAGGCCCGCGATGAAGGAGCGGCCGACCTTCGAGAGCTGGTACTCGGCGCCCGACTCGTAGAAGGCGTTGCGGTCGCCCTCGAAGAGGGAGAGGTGGGTGTGCATGCCGGAGCCGGGGTACTCGGAGAACGGCTTCGGCATGAAGGTGGCCTGAACGCCCTGTTCGAGCGCCACCTGCTTCATGACCAGGCGGAAGGTCATGATGTTGTCGGCCGTGGAGAGGGCGTCGGCGTAGCGCAGGTCGATCTCCTGCTGGCCCGGGGCGCCCTCGTGGTGGCTGAACTCCACCGAGATGCCCATGGATTCGAGCATGGTGATCGCCTGCCGGCGGAAGTCCATGCCGACGTTCTGCGGAGTGTGGTCGAAGTAGCCGGAGTTGTCCGCCGGGGTGGGGCGGGTGCCGTCCAGCGGCTTGTCCTTCAGCAGGAAGAACTCGATCTCCGGGTGGGTGTAGAAGGTGAAGCCCAGGTCGGAGGTCTTGTTCAGGATGCGCTTGAGGACGTACCGCGGGTCCGCGTACGAGGGGGAGCCGTCCGGCATCAGGATGTCGCAGAACATCCGGGCGGTCCCGGGGGCCTCGGCGCGCCACGGCAGTATCTGGAACGTGCTCGGGTCCGGCTTGGCGATCATGTCGGACTCGTAGACCCGGGCGAAGCCCTCGATCGCGGAGCCGTCGAAGCCGATGCCCTCGTCGAAGGCCTGCTCCAGCTCGGCGGGGGCGACCGCGACGGATTTCAGGAAGCCCAGCACGTCGGTGAACCACAGGCGCACGAAGCGGATGTCGCGCTCCTCGAGCGTCCGGAGGACGAATTCCTGCTGCTTGTCCATGCCTTCATCCTCGCAGTTCAGACGATCTGTGCACCACCGCCCGCGGGGACCGGGGGGCACAGTCGGGCCCGCCCAGTATCGCCATTGGTGGTTTCCGCCACATTACGCACCCCCGAAAGCCGATGACACCCCCGCACTGACCGCCGGACGGTCATGAGCATTACCATCGGCGCCCATGGGGGGCTGGAAGCACACGCGGAGCGGGAGCCAGGGGCATCCCGTCCGCCGGGCTGCCCTCCTGCTGCTGATCGCCTTCGGGGTGGCGGCCGGGGTGGCCTTCCTGTGCGTGCGCCCCGCGGCGGCGCATCCGCCGCACGGGGACGGGGCCCGGACCTGGGCCGGGGCCGGGGCGCATTCCGCGCACGTCGCCTGCGTGTCCCCGTACGACCTGCCCGGATGCTCCCCGCTGGCCCACGTGACCCCGGCCGTGCTGCCCGCCCCGCCGCCCGCCGTGGCCCTGCCGCGGGACGGTGCGGCGCCCGCCGCCCGCACGGCCTCCGCCGCGGGGCCGGTACGGGCGCACGGCACCCTGGCGCGCGCCCCCGGCCCGTACGTCCTCCAGGTGCTGCGGACGTGACGGCCGCGGCGCGGTAGACGCAGCACCGGCTCCACCCCGACACCCCCCTCAGCAGAAGGAACCAGGGCACATGGCCAGCAGGACGTCCGAAAACAACTCCCGCCAGAACCGCATAGCCGAAATGCGGCGCGCCGACAGAGCACGCGACCGGCGTAACAAGTTCATCGCCATCGGCATCTCGACCGTCATCGTCGCCGGACTCGTCGGCTTCGGTTCGTGGCTGCTGATCGAGCAGAAGCAGAAGGACAAGGACGCGCTCGCCGCCCGCAAGGCGCCGGTGTCCGGCGAGCGCGAGTGGGACGCGAAGAAGCTCGGCCGCAACCACGTCGAGACCCCGGTCAAGTACGAGATGAACCCGCCGGTCGGCGGCGACCACAACCCCCGCTGGATGAACTGCAACGGCGACGTCTACAAGAACCCGGTCCCCGAGGTCAACGCCGTGCACTCGCTGGAGCACGGCGCGGTCTGGGTGACGTACAACGAGAAGGCCGCCGCGGCCGACGTCGAGTCGCTGGCCGGGAAGGTCGGCAAGACCCCGTACACGCTGATGAGCCCGGTCAAGGAGCAGGCCGGCGCGATCATGCTCAGCGCGTGGGGCAAGCAGCTGACCGTGGACAAGGCGGACGACCCCCGCGTGGCGCAGTTCTTCACCAAGTACGTGCAGGGCCCGCAGACCCCCGAGCCGGGCGCCGCCTGCACCAACGGGCTGGCCGACAAGTGACCCGTACGTACTGGGCCGCGGGCGCGGCCGTCGTCCTGGCCGTGCTGTTCGCGGTGGGGGCCACGGTCGCCACCGCGAGCGGCGGCTCGGACTCCGGCGAGGCCTCGCGGGCGCCGGGGCTCTACTCCCCCGACGCGGGATTCGCCCGCGACATGGCGGTGCACCACCAGCAGGCGGTGGAGATGTCCTTCATCGTCCGCGACCGCACCCAGGACGAGCCGGTGCGCGGCCTCGCCTACGACATCGCCAACACCCAGGCCAACCAGCGCGGCATGCTGCTGGGCTGGCTGGACATGTGGGGGCTGCCGAAGGTGCTGGCCGACGAGCCTCCGATGTCGTGGATGCAGGCCGCCGAGGGCGGCGGTGAGCACGCGGGCCACGCCGGACACGGCGCCGCCAAGCCGGGCGCGCTCATGCCCGGCATGGCCACCAAGGAGGACCTGGACCGGCTCGCCGCGGCGAACGGCCGGGACGCGGAGGTGCTGTACCTCCAGCTGATGACCGACCACCACAAGGGCGGCGTCGCCATGGCCCAGGGCTGCGCGGTGCAGTGCCGGACGCCTGCGGAGCGGTCGCTCGCGCAGGGGATGGTCGAGGCGCAGCAGTCGGAGCTCACCCTGATGGCGGACATGCTGGGGAAGCGCGGGGCGGCCCCGCGCGGGTGACGCCGCCGGTCAGGCCCAGTCTCTTATAAACATCACCCAGCACACCAGACCCCAACACATCTCG
>NZ_JBHWBP010000040.1:0-38492 GCF_042735575.1 Streptomyces sp. NPDC059564
GGCGCCGCCCGTGGCGGAGCCGGTGCGCGGACCGCCCGAACGGCGGCGGGCGGAACCGGAGCCCGAGCCGGGGCGCGGCTTCGCGGGGGTGGCCTGCGGCACCTCCAGCACCACGGGGATGCCCGAGGGCTCCTTGGCGCCGGTCAGCCGGGCGAGTTCCGCGTCGGAGGACTTGATCTGCGCGGTGCGCGGGGAGATCCCGGCGTCCGACATCAGGCGGGTCATGTCGCGCTTCTGGTCGGGCAGGACCAGGGTGACGACGCTGCCGGACTCGCCGGCACGGGCGGTACGGCCGCCGCGGTGCAGGTAGTCCTTGTGGTCGGTCGGCGGGTCCACGTTGACGACGAGGTCGAGGTCGTCGATGTGGATGCCGCGCGCGGCCACGTTGGTGGCGACCAGCGCGGTGACCTCGCCCGTCTTGAACCAGTCGAGGGTGCGGTTGCGCTGCGGCTGCGAGCGCCCGCCGTGCAGGCCGGAGGCGCGGACGCCGTCCGCCAGGAGCTTCTTGACCATGCGGTCGACGCCGCGCTTGGTGTCGACGAACATGATCACCCGGCCGTCGCGAGCGGCTATGCGCGTGGCCACGGCCTTCTTGTCGGTCTCGTCCATGACGTACAGGACGTGGTGCTCCATCGTGCTGACCGCGCCGGCGGACGGGTCGACGGAGAAGGCGACCGGGTCGTGCAGGAACATCTTGACGAGCTTGTCGATGTTCTTGTCGAGGGTCGCGGAGAACAGCATGGTCTGGCCCTCGGGCTGGACCTGCTTGAGCAGCGCGGTGACCTGCGGCATGAAGCCCATGTCGGTCATCTGGTCGGCCTCGTCGAGGACCGTGATGGCGACCTGGGAGAGGTCGGCGTCACCGCGGTCGATGAGGTCCTTCAGGCGGCCGGGGGTGGCGACGAGGACCTCGGCGCCGCGGCGCAGGGCGCCGGACTGCCGGTTGATCGACATGCCGCCGACGACGGTCGTGATGCGCAGGTTGACGGACGTGGCGTACGGGGCCATCGCGTCGGTGACCTGCTGCGCCAGCTCGCGGGTCGGTACGAGGACCAGCGCGAGCGGCTGCTTCGGCTGGGCGCGGCGGCCGGCGGTGCGGGAGAGCAGCGCCAGGCCGAAGGCCAGCGTCTTGCCGGAGCCGGTGCGGCCGCGGCCGAGCAGGTCACGGCCGGCGAGGGAGTTCGGCAGCGTCGCGGCCTGGATGGGGAACGGTTCGGTCACGCCCTGGGCGGCGAGGGTCTTCAGCAGCGCCTCGGGCATGTCCATGTCCTCGAACGCGGGCACCGGCGGGAGGGCCGGGGTCAGCGGTTCGGGCATGGTGAATTCTTGCGGCCGGGCAACGGGGGCGGACTTCTGCCGTCCCGCGCCAGCCTTCGGACGTCCCTGGGCCGCACCTCGGCCCCGGGTGGGGCGGCGGCTGGGTCGTGCGGAGCTGGAGCTGGTCATGCGGAAAAAGCCCTCCTGAAACCGGCAGGTACGACAAACGGGGTGAAACAGCAGACAAGCCGGGGCCCGCACCTCGCGGTGCGGACCCCGGCATGCTGAAGACCTTAGGCGGGGATGATGTTCTCCGCCTGGGGGCCCTTCTGGCCCTGGGTCACGTCGAAGGACACGCGCTGGCCCTCCTGGAGCTCACGGAAGCCCTGGGTGGCGATGTTCGAGTAGTGGGCGAAGACGTCCGGGCCGCCACCGTCCTGCTCGATGAAGCCGAAGCCCTTTTCCGAGTTGAACCACTTCACGGTGCCAAGTGCCATTTTGAATCTCCTGAATAGGCGGCAAGGGCCCCATCCGGAGATTCCGGTAAAAACAATTAAAGCGCCTGTCGGAGCATTCCCGTCAGGCGCACATAAAGTTCATGGGTACCACAACTGCAACGCCTCCAAAGCTAGCACACCTCCGGCGGAGCGCGCTGCCCCGATGTGTGTGACCTGCTACGCGTGCCCCCGGAAGGGGCGCCTCCGGTGCTCTCGCACTGGTTCACTGTCCGGATGTCAGCGATCAAGGAGCCCTGGGGGCTCAGTGTGCTCGGTGCGGGCAGCGTGTCCGCCGAACCCCGACTCGCCCACGTGGAACTGGCGGTCGATCTCGCCGCCCCGACACCGAAGGAGGCGTTCGCCGAGGCGGGCGCCGCCGTGGCCCGGCTGCGGGCCGTGCTGCGGGAGCACGGGATACCCGACCGCGACGTGTCCGGCTCGCGGCTTCAGCTGGCCTCGCGGTACAGCGGCTACGGGGTGGACCGGCAGTTCCTCGGCTACGGGTGCGTGGCCACGTACACGGTGCGCACGACGGCGCTGGACCGGATCGAGATGCTGATCGAGGACATGGTCACCGCCGGTGCGAACCACGTCGACGAGGTGCGGTTCGAGGTGGAGGACAAGCCGGCGATGCGCGACGAGGCGCGGCGCCTCGCCGTCGCGGCGGCCCGCCGCAAGGCCGAGGTCTACGCGGAGGCGTGCGGGGTCCGGCTGGGGCCGGTGGTCCACATCCAGGACGTGGATCCGGAGAGGTTCCGCGGCCACGGTCGCGACAGCGGCGGGAGCGAGGGCTACGAGCAGGACGGGGCGCTCTCGCCCGGTTCGGTGCGGGTCGACGCCGCCGTCCTGCTCGGTTTCGGCCTGCTGCCGCTCTGAGCCGGTCCGGGGCGCCCGTCGGCGGGCGCCCCGGGGGCTCGCTAGAGGCGTTCGATGATCGTGACGTTGGCCTGGCCGCCGCCCTCGCACATGGTCTGGAGGCCGTAGCGGCCGCCCGTGCGTTCCAGTTCGTGCAGGAGCGTGGTCATCAGCTTCACGCCCGTCGCGCCCAGGGGGTGGCCCAGCGCGATGGCGCCGCCGTTGACGTTCACCCGGTCCGGGTCGGCGCCGGTCTCCTTCAGCCAGGCCAGGACCACCGGCGCGAAGGCCTCGTTGATCTCGACCAGGTCGATGCCGGACAGCGTCATGCCCGTCTTCTTCAGGGCGTACGCGGTCGCGGGGATCGGCGCGGACAGCATCCGGATCGGGTCCTCGCCGCGTACGGACAGGTGGTGGATCCGGGCCCGGGGGGTGAGGCCGTGTTCGGTGACCGCCCGCTCGGAGGCGATCAGCATCGCCGCCGCGCCGTCCGAGACCTGGGAGGAGACGGCCGCCGTGATCGTGCCGCCCTCCACCACCGGCTTCAGCCCGGCCATCTTCTCCAGGGTGGTGTCCCGGCGCGGGCCCTCGTCCACGGCCACGTCCCCGTACGGGACGGTCTCGCCCACGAAGCGGCCCTCGTCGATCGCCCGCAGCGCCCGCTGGTGGGAGCGCAGGGCGAACTCCTCCATGTCCCGCCGCGAGATCCCCCACTTCTCGGCGATGAGCTGCGCCCCGTGGAACTGGTTGACCGGGGCGTCGCCGTACCGGGCGCGCCAGCCCGCGGAGCCCGCGTAGGGGCCCTCGGTGAAGCCCAGCGGTTCGGCGGCCTGCCGGGAGGCGAAGGCGATGGGGATCATCGACATGTTCTGGGTGCCGCCCGCGACCACCAGGTCCTGGGTGCCGGACAGCACGCCCTGCGCCGCGAAGTGCACCGCCTGCTGGGAGGAGCCGCACTGGCGGTCCACCGTCACGCCCGGCACCTCCTCGGGCAGGCCGGCCGCCAGCCAGGACGTCCGGGCGATGTCCCCGGCCTGCGGGCCGACGGTGTCGAGGCAGCCGAAGACCACGTCCTCGACGGCGGCCGGGTCCACCCCGGACCGCTCGACCAGCGCCTTCAGTACGTGCGCGCCGAGGTCGGCGGGGTGCACGGCGGACAGGCCGCCGCCCCGCCGCCCCACGGGGGTGCGTACGGCGTCGACTATGTAGGCCTCGGGCATCGGGACTCCTCTTGGGGGTTACGTGCGTACGGCGATCCCGTCCAGGACCATCGACAGGTACTGGCGGGCGATCTCCTCGGGGCTGTGCTGGCCGCCGGGCCGGTACCAGGAGGCGGCGACCCAGACCGTGTCGCGGACGAAGCGGTAGGTCAGGCGGATGTCGAGGTCGGCGCGGAAGACCTCGGCGGCGACCCCGCGCTCCAGCGTTCCGAGCCAGGCCTTCTCGAACTTGACCTGCGAGTCGGAGAGGTAGTGGAAGCGGGCCTGGGCGGACAGGTGCCGGGACTCCTTCTGGTAGATGGCGACGGCGGCGCGGTGCCGGTCGATCTCCCGGAAGGATTCGGTGACGAGGGCCTCGATGGTCTCCCTGGGGCCGAGGCCGGCGGCGAGGACGGTGTCGTAGCCCGCCCACAGCTCGTTCAGGAAGGCCGAGAGGATCTCGTCGAGCATCGATTCCTTGGAATCGAAGTGGTAGTAGAGGCTGCCGGCGAGCATGCCGGCGGCGTCGGCGATCTTGCGGACGGTGGTGGCGTTGTAGCCCTGCGCCGCGAAGACCTCGGCGGCGGTGTCGAGGAGTTCGCGACGGCGCTCGGGTGAGGCCGTCACCTGCGGCTTCTTCTTGTTCGTTGGCACGGGCCCATTCTGCGGCTACGCGTGCTGGCTGCTGACCGACACGGTCTCGCCCGTCATGTACGAGGAGTACCCGCTGGCCAGGAAGACGATGACGTTGGCGATCTCCCAGGGTTCGGCGTACCGGCCGAAGGCCTCGCGGGCGGTGAGTTCGGTGAGCAGGGCCTCACTGGTGACCTTGACCAGGTGCGGGTGCATGGCCAGGCTCGGGGCGACCGCGTTGACCCGTACGCCGAACTCGGCGGCCTCCAGCGCGGCGCAGCGGGTCAGGGCCATCACCCCGGCCTTGGCGGCGGCGTAGTGGGCCTGGCCGGTCTGGGCGCGCCAGCCGATGACGGAGGCGTTGTTGACGACGACGCCGCCCCGGCCCGCGGCCTTCAGGGAGCGCAGGGCGGCGCGGGTGCAGCGGAAGGTGCCGCCCAGGGTGACGTCGAGGACCTTGGACCACTGCGCGTCGGTCATGTCGACGAGGTCGGCGGTGCCGCCGAGGCCCGCGTTGTTGACGACGGCGTCGAGGCCGCCGTGGATGCGTTCGGCGTGTGCGAAGAGGGCCTGGACCTGGTCCTCGTCGGTGACGTCGCAGGGCAGGGAGGCGACGCGGTCCGCGCCGAACTCGGCGGCGAGGGCCTGCTCGGTCTCCTTCAGGCGGCGGGCGTGGGCGTCGCCGATGAGGACGCGGGCGCCCTCCTCCAGGAAACGGCGGGCGGTGGCCCCGCCGATCCCGGCCCCGGCGGCGGCGGTGATGACGGCGGTCCGGTCGCGGAGCAGTCCGTGGGCCGGGACGTAGGCGGGCGGCGCGGTGGTCATGCCCGTACCTCTTTCGGAAGGCCGAGGATCCGCTCGGCGATGAGGTTGCGCTGGATCTCGTCGGAGCCGGCGCAGATCGTGTCGGCGCGGGAGAAGAGGAAGAGGCGCTGCCAGTCGTCGAGTTCGTACGGGTCCCCGTGCGCGCCGGTGGCCAGGAGCGAGGCGGCGCCGCGGGTGCGGACGGCGGCGAGGGCGTACTCCTCGTGGAAGGCGATCTGCCGCTCGACGCTCGCGCCGCGGCCGCCGTGTTCGACGGGCCAGCCGACGCAGGTCCAGCCGTGGGCGGCCATGTGCCGCTCCCAGGCGAGGCGTCCGGCGAAGGCCTCGTGTTCCCGGCCGGGGCCGCCGCGTCCCTTGAGGGCGGCGAATTCGCCGGTGAGGTGGGTGCGGAGCCACTCCCGGACCTCGGTGCGGAACTCCTCGACGCTGCTCATGGCCGTACGTTAACCTACCAAACACTTGTTAGGGAAGGATCGCCGCATGCCCGAGCCCGAAGCCCCCGTGGTGCTGTACGAGCGGCGCGGACCGGTCGCGTACGTGACCATGAACCGCCCCCGCTACCGCAACGCTCAGAACAGCGCCATGACCTACGCCCTGGACGACGCCTTCTACCGAGCCGCCGACGACCCCGGGGTGAAGGCCGTCGTCCTCGCCGGGGCCGGCGGGCACTTCTCCGCGGGCCACGACATCGGCACCCCCGGCCGCGACGCCCACCTGCCCTTCGAGCGGCGGGCCGGGCTGTGGTGGGACCACTCGGGGCGGGCGGGCGCCGAGTCCCGCTTCGCGCGCGAGTCGGAGGTGTACCTGGGGATGTGCCGGCGGTGGCGGGAGCTGCCGAAGCCGGTGATCGCCTCCGTGCAGGGGGCGTGCGTGGCGGGCGGGCTGATGCTGGCCTGGGTCTGCGACCTGATCGTGGCCAGCGAGGACGCCTTCTTCGCCGACCCGGTCGTACGGATGGGCATCCCCGGCGTCGAGTACTTCGCGCACCCGTGGGCGATGCCGCCGCGCATCGCGAAGGAGTTCCTCTACACCGGCGACCGGATGCCCGCCCGGCGGGCGTACGAGATCGGCATGGTCAACCGGGTCGTGGAGCGGTCCGGACTGGCCGCCGCCACCGAGCTGCTGGCCCTGCGGATCGCGCAGATGCCCGCCTTCGGACTGGCCCTGACCAAGCGGGCCGTCAACCAGGCCGAGGACCTCCAGGGCCTGCACGCGGGCATGGACTCGGTCTTCGGCCTGCACCACCTCGCGCACGCGCACAACGCCGAGACGGCGGCGGACCCGCTCGGCGGCATGGACGTCGCCGCGATGAAGGCCATGAAGGAGGCGAAGGGCTGATGGACCTGTCCCACGCGGCTGACGTGGAGGAATTCCGGGCCGAGGCCCGGGAATGGCTGCGCGCGCACGTCCCGGCGCGGCCCCTGCCCTCGCTGGAGACGGCGCACGGCTTCGCGGCGCACCGGGAGTGGGAGGCGCTGCTGCACGCGGACCGCTGGTCGGTGGTGTCCTGGCCCGAGGAGTACGGGGGCCGGGGCGTGGACATCGAGCGGTGGCTGGTGTTCGAGGAGGAGTACTGGGCGGCGGGCGCGCCCGGCCGGGTCTCGCAGAACGGCATCAACCTGCTGGCCCCGACCCTCTTCGACCACGCGGACGCCGCGCAGCGGGCGCGGGTGCTGCCCTCGATGGCGAGCGGGGAGGTGATCTGGGCGCAGGCCTGGTCCGAGCCGGAGTCGGGCTCCGACCTGGCCTCGCTGACGTCCCGGGCCGAGCGCACGGAGGGCGGCTGGCTGCTGTCGGGGCAGAAGACCTGGTCCTCCCGGGCCGCCTTCGCGGACCGGGCCTTCGGCATCTTCCGTACGGATCCCGGGGCGGCCAGGCCCCACCACGGGCTCACGTACCTGATGTTCGACCTGCGGGCGCCGGGGGTGACGGTGCGGCCCATCGGACGCCTCGACGGGAAGCCCGCGTTCGCCGAACTCTTCCTCGACCGGGTCTTCGTACCGGACGAGGACGTGATCGGGGAGCCGGGGCAGGGCTGGCGGATCGCGATGTCGACGACGGGCAACGAGCGGGGGCTGACCCTGCGCTCCCCCGGCCGGTTCCTGGCGGCCGCCGACCGGCTCCTCGCGCTGTGGCGGGAGGAGGGGGATCCGGCGGACACGGCGCTGCGCGACCGGGTCGCGGACGCGGTGGTCGGGGCGCGCGCCTACGAGCTGTTCACCTGGACCAACGCCTCCCGCTTCGCGGCGGGCCAGACGATCGGCGCCGAGTCCAGCCTGAACAAGGTGTTCTGGTCCCAGTACGACATCGCCCTGCACGAGACGGCCCTGGACCTGCTGGGCGCCCGCGCCGAGCTGGCGGAGGGCGAGTGGGCCGAGCCGTGGGTGTTCTCGCTGGCCGGGCCGATCTACGCGGGGACCAACGAGATCCAGCGCGACATCATCGCCGAGCGGCTGCTCGGCCTCCCGAAGGGCCGCCGCTGATGCGCTTCCTGCCGACCGAGGAACAGTCGGACTTCGCCCGTACGCTGCGCTCCCTGCTCGGCGCCGCCGAGGTGCCGGCCACCGTACGGGCCTGGGCGGAGGGGGAGCACGGGCCGGGGCGGGCGCTGTGGGCACGGCTCGCGGACACGGGGCTGTTCGCGCTGGCCGTGCCGGAGGCGTACGAGGGCCTCGGCCCGCTGCCGGTGGAACTGGCCCTCGGCTTCGTGGAGCTGGGGCGGGCCGGGGTGCCGGGGCCGGTGGTGGAGAGCGCCGCCGCGTCGGTGCTGCTGGCACGGCTGGGGGACGACGTACTGGCGAAACGGTTCCTCCCGGGGCTGGCCTCGGGCGGGACCCTCGCCACGCTGACCCTGCCCGGCGGGTCCCCGTACGCCCTGGACGCGGACGCCGCTACGCACCGCTTCTCGGTGTCGGCGGCCGGGGAACTGCGCCTCGCGCCGGGCGGATCCGCCCTGCTGCCCTCCCTCGACCCGGCCCGCAGGCTGTCCGCCCCGGCGGACGGCGGTGAACTCCTCGCGGCGGGGCCGTCCGTCACGTCGGCGGCGCGCGAAGCCCTGCACTGGGCGCGGCTGCTGACGGCGGCCCAGTGCCTGGGCGTCGGCGAGGCCCTGCTCGGGCGGACCGTCGCGTACGCCGGGCAGCGCACCCAGTTCGGGGCGCCGATCGGCGCCTTCCAGGCGGTCAAGCACCGGCTGGCGGACACCCTGCTGGCCCTGGAGTTCGCCCGGCCGCTGCTGTGGGCGGCGGCGCTGTCCCTGGAGCCGGGCGAGGTCGCGGCGGCGAAGCTCACCGCGGGCGAGGCGGCGTACGCGGCCGCGCTGACGGCGCTCCAGCTGCACGGGGCCGTCGGCTACACCGAGGAGCTGGACCTGTCGCTGTGGCTGCGCAAGGCCCGTCCGCTGCGCGACGCGTGGGGGACGCCGTCGGCGTGCCGGGCTCAGGTGCTGCGGTCCCGGGAGCGGTAGGAGGTGACGACGGCGGTGTTGACGAGCACCAGCCCGGCGAACCACAGGGCGTCGCGCCGGTGCCCCAGCCCGGCGATGGCCAGGGCGGCGGAGCCGAACACGAGGGCCTTCACGGCGAGGACGGCCGCCAGCGGCACCCGGTAGCGGGCCCGCGGCGCGGCGAAGGCCCCCCACAGGACCGCCGCGGCGCCCGCCACCACGGCCCCGAGCAGCGCGCCGACCACCAGGCCGCCGCCCCACTCGTAGCCCCAGACGGCGAGCGCGAGCAGGGCGGCCACCTCCAGCAGGAACGCGAGGACGTCGTTGACCAGCCGGAACGCGCGGTGGGCGGCGGCGAGGGCGGACATCAGGCGCTCCGGGCGACGTACAGGCCGACGGTGTAGGGCTCCTCCACCGTCCCGTCGGGGAAGAGTCCGGCCAGGTGGCCGCGTTCGGCGTCCATGAACGCGCGCGTGCCCTCGGCGCCGAGGACCAGGAAGGCGGAGTGGCTGGAGAGGTTGGCGAGGTGCGCGTCGAGGGGGATCCGGCGCGACCAGGCGACGGTCCGGGTGGTGAAGCCCGAGGCGAGGCCCTGCGGGAGGGTGCGGAAGTGGGTGGCGGTGGCCGCCGCCGCGCCGCCGTCGGCGTCGAAGAACGCGCGGATCCGCTCGCCCTGCGCGGCGACCCAGGGGACGGACTCGTCGATGTCGTTCCACCAGAGCGCGAGCGCGCCGCCGGGGCGCAGGACGCGCAGCGCCTCGGGGACGGCCAGTGCGGGGTCGGTCCAGTGCCAGGCCTGCGCGTACGTGACGAGGTCGAAGGCGGCGGTGGCCAGCGGCAGCCGGTCCCCGTCCCCGCGGACGACGGGGACCTCCGGGTGCGCCCGCCGGAACTCGGCGGCCATCCCGTCGCCGGGCTCGACGGCGACCACCCGGGCCCCGCGCCGGTGCATCGGCCCGGTCCCGAGGCCGGTCCCGGCCCCCACGTCGGCCACCCGCGCCCCGGCGAGCGGGCGCCCGCACAGCTCCTCGACGGCGTCGTACAGCGCCTCGGGGTATCCGGGGCGGTTGGCCGCGTACAGGGCGGCGGCCGAGTCGAACGAGCGGGCGCGTGTCGTCATGGGGCCATTGTTTTCGAATCCCCTGCCCCTGACCAGCCCTTTCCCCCAGTCCGCGGAGGCTAGCCGCGGCGCCGGGACAGGCGCAGGAGGACGGCCGTCTGGAAGAGGAGGAGGACGGCCGTCGCGGCGCGGACCGACCAGTCGGCGAGACCGGCGCCGGGCCTGCCGTACTCCTCCCAGGCCGCCGCGCCCGCGAGGGCCGCGCCCACCGCCACGCAGGCGACGAGGAAGCGGCCCCCGAACTCCGCCGAGGTGCCGTGCGGTACGGCGGAGCCGAGGACGAACACCCCCAGCAGGACGGGGATCCAGGGCGCGCCGGCGTCGCAGAGCAGCAGGGCGGCCCCGGACTCCACGGCGAGGAGCAGGCACACGCGCAGGAGGAAGCCAGGCATGGACACATCATGCCGGGGAAATGCGGGCGCGCACCCGCCCCAGGTCCGTTTAAGATCGAACACAAGGGCGGGGTCGTAGCACAGAGGTAGTGCGCCTACACAGCATGGAGGAGGACGCCGGTTCGAATCCGGCCGCCCCGCCCCCCTCACCTCACCTCACGCCTTCACGGCGTCGCCGCCAGCCAGGCCGCCGCTCCCGCGAGGGCCGCCCGCCCGGCGGGCAGCGGCAGGCCCAGGAAGCCGTGGAAGACCCCCGGGTACAGCCGGACCTCGCAGTCCACGCCCGCCCGCGCGAGCCGCCGCGCGTACGCCAGGCCCTCGTCGCGCAGCAGGTCGCAGTCGGCGAGGACGATCAGCGTGCGCGGCAGCCCCGACAGCCCCTCCGCCGGTGCCCGCAGCGGCGAGACGTGCGGATGCTCGGGGTCGCCGCCGTACTGCTCCCAGTACCAGGCCATGTGCGCGGCGGTGTGGAAGTACCCCCGCCCGTACGCGGTCACGGACGCGGAGTCCATGGCGGCGTCCAGCGGCGGGTACACCAGCAGCTGCCCGGCGACCTGTCCGGGCGCCCGCAGCGCGGTGACCGCCGCCAGGTTGCCGCCGCTGGAGTCCCCGGCCACCACCACCCGCCCCGGGTCGCAGCCCAGGGCCTCCGCCCCGGCCCGCGCCCACAGCAGTACCCCGAGCGCGTCGTCGCGGGCGGCGGGCCAGGGGTGTTCCGGGGCGAGCCGGTAGCCGACGGAGACGAGCACCGCCCCCGAGGCGGCGGCGAGCTTGCGGCAGGTGGCGTCGTGGGTGTCCAGCCCGCACATCACCCAGCCGCCGCCGTGCAGGTACACGACGAGCGGCCGGCCCGCGGCCCCGGGCGCGGGGTCGTAGATCCGGACCGGGACCCCGGCGGCGACGGCGTCGCGCACCGAGGCCAGGGCGGGCCCCGGCGGGCCGGGCACGGCGGCCGCCCGCAGGGCCGCCGGGTCCCCGGGGCCGGGGAAGCCCGCCGCCATGACGTCGCACAGCCGCCGCGCGGCCGGGGAAAGGGGATCGCCGGGATCTCCGGGATCTCTGGCATCGCTCATCCGGCCGTCATCCCCCCGTCGACCGCGAACTCCGTGCCCGTCACGTACGAGGACGCGTCCGAGCAGAGGAACAGCACCAGTTCCGCCACCTCCCGCGGCCGCCCCATCCGCCCCAGCGGCACGTGGGACCAGTCCCGCCCGGCGACCGCGGCGGCCACCATCGGGGTGTCGATGGCCCCGGGGTGCACCGAGTTGACCCGGATCCCGTCCGGGGCGAGGTCGAGCGCGGCCGACCGGGTCAGCCCGCGCAGGGCGAACTTGGTGGACCCGTAGGCCGCGTGGCCGGGTATGCCGACCAGGCCCGCCGTCGAGGAGATGTTGACGACCGAGCCGCCCCCGGCGGCCCGCAGCACCGGTGCCACCGCCTGGATGCCGAGGAACGGCCCCAGCAGGTTGACCCGCAGCAGTTCCCCGAAGCCCTCCGCGCTCTGCCGCTCCACGTGCGCGGTGCGCCACAGGGCGGCGTTGTTGACGAGCGCCGAGACCGTCCCGAAGGCGGCCACCGCCTCCCGCACCACCGCCGCCCAGCTGTCGGCGTCGGCCACGTCGTGCCGTACGTAGAGCCCCCGGTCGCCGAGCGAGGCGGCGACCTCCCGTCCCTCCTCCTCTCGGATGTCGGTGACGACGACCCGCGCCCCCGCCTCCGCGCACAGCCGGGCCTCCTCGGCGCCCTGGCCGCGTCCGGCGCCGGTGATGAGGACGACCTTCCCGTCGAGCGCGATCACGAGCCCTCCCCCACCGGTTCCAGGGCGCGGAAGTGCGGGATGACCTTCTCGCCCCACTGCCGGATGGTCTCCATGCAGGCCTCCTGCGGGACGGTGCCCATCTGGATCAGGCACATCACCTCGTCGACGCCGATCTCGCGCAGCTGCTCCACGTAGGCGATGGCCGTCGCGGCACTGCCGTACGCGTGCTCGGCGTTGTAGGTGCCGGTGTCGACGGGCCGGGCCGGGATGTTCGCCTCGTGGAGCCGGGCGACGAGCTCCTCGCGGCCCCGGGCGAGGGCGCCCGCGTGGTCCTCGTCCTCGGCGTACCCGGTCGGGGCGGGCGCGTTGCCGTACCAGTGGGCGATGGACTCGGCGAAGAAGCGCTGGCCCCGGGTGCCCAGGCGCAGCGCGCGTTCGGCGTCGTCGAGGACGATCGTCGGGCAGAGCGCGGAGAGGTGGTCGTTGACCTCGTCGGAGACGAACCGCTCGCCGCCGCGGGTGGCGATGGCCTCGTCGTAGACCTTGCGCATGGCGCGGACGTCGTCGGCGCCGGCGAAGCCCATCACCAGGGCTCCGATGCCCAGTTCGGCGGCGAGCTTGAGGGTGTCGTGCTTGGAGCAGGCCATGAAGAGCGGCGGGTGCGGGTCCTGCACCGGCCGGGGCAGGATCGCGCCGGGGCCGATGTCGAGGGAGCCGTGCCATTCGAACTCCGGCTCCCGCCAGGCCGCGGAGAAGATCCGCAGGGCCTCTTCCATCTGCGGGTAGGTGTCCTCGGCCCTGACCCCGTACATGGACATCTCCTGGCGGGTGGCCCCGCGTCCGGCGCCGATGTCCACGCGGCCGCCGGAGAGCACGTCGAGCATGGCGGCGCGTTCGGCGACGCGGACGGGGTGCTGGTAGCCGAAGGGCATGGTGACCACGCCGTGGCCGATGCGGATCTTCCGGGTCCGGGCGGCGACCCAGGTCAGGAAGATCTCGGAGGCGCTCATGTGCGCGTACCGGGTCAGGGAGTGGTGCTCCACCGCCCAGATCCGGTCGAAGCCCATCTCCTCGGCGAACACGGCCTGTTCGACGCAGTCGTGGATGACCTGGCGTTCGCGTGCGGGGGTGGGGTCGACGAGCTGCGCCTCGAAGATCATCGAGAACTTCACGGTGCGGTCCCTCCATCAGATATTTCTAATAGGAATACTTCTAGCAGTCACGCCCATCGGAGGGAAGGGCATCGCGGGGACCGGTCGTAGACTGCGCTGCGTGGCAGACGAGACGAACAAGCGCGCGCTCCCGGCGACCAGCTGGGCGGTGCTCGGCCTGCTCTCCTTCGGCGAGGAGCTGTCCGGCTACGACATGAAGAAGTGGTCGGACTGGTCCCTGCGCTTCTTCTACTGGAGCCCGTCCTTCAGCCAGATCTACAGCGAGCTCAAGCGCCTGGAGAAGGCCGGCTACGCCACCTCGCGGATGGTCGCCCAGGACACCGGCACCCGCGACAAGCGCGTGTACCGGATCACCGACGAGGGCATGGCCGCCGTACGGGAATGGGCGCGCGAGGCACCGGTCGACCCCCCGGTGCTCAAGCACGGGCCGATGCTCCGGCTGTGGCTGGGGCACCTGCTGGAGCCGGAGCAGATGCGCGAGATCCTGCTCCGGCACCAGGAGTTCGCCGAGAAGATGCGCCGCCGCGCGGTGGCGGACGTGGAGGGCGCCGAGCACGAGGCGGCCTGGGCGTACCCCACGCTCACCCTCAAGTGGGCCGAGCGGTACTACGCCTCCGAGCGCGACCTGGCCGCCGCCATGCTGGCGGACATCGAGGCATTGGCGCCGGAGTCCGGCACGCGCCCGTAGGCGCGCCGGAAGTAGAGCAGCGGCGGGCCGTCGCGGTGCGCCGCCGCGGCGGTGACGCGGCCGAGCGCGATGCCGCGCTGGCCGTTCCCGAGGAGTACGGGGGCTGGGGTGCGGGCCCGCCGAGACCGGGGTGGTGATGGCGGAGCTGGGCCGCGCGCTGAGCCCCGTACCGTACCTGGGCTCGGCGATGCTGACCGCGGCGGCGCTGCTCGCGGCCGGGGACCGGGAGGCGTGCGCGCGGCTCCTGCCGGGGCTGGCGGACGGGTCGCTGGTGGGGGCGCTGGCCTGGGCGGAGGAGACCGGGGGCGGGCCCGGCGGCTGGGAGGCCCGGGACCTCACCACCCGGGCCGGGCGCGCCGGTTCCGGCTGGCTGCTCAGCGGCGCCAAGCGGTACGTCCTGACCGGCCCGGAGCGGCCCGCCCGCTGCTGGCGTTCGCCCGGGCGGAGGACACCGGCCGGCTGGGGCTCTTCGAACTGACCGGCCCGCCCGCGCGGTTCACCGTACGGTCCACCCTGGACCCGACCCGGCCCCCGGCCTCGCTCACCCTGGACCGCACCCCCGCCCGGCTCCTGTCCCGCGACGGCTCCGCCGTCCTCGACCAGGTCCGGGACCTGGCCTGCACCGCGCTGGCCGCCGAACAGGCGGGCGCCGCCGGGCGGGCCCTGGAGGCGACGGTCCGCCACGTGAAGGAACGCGTCCAGTTCGGCCGCCCCATCGGCTCCTTCCAGGCCGTCAAACACCGGCTCGCCGACCTGTACACCGCCGTGGAGACGGCCCGCGCCCTCGCCCTGGCGGCGGCCGCGGCCGACGCCGCCCCGGCCCTCGCCGCGGCCGCCGCGTCGGCCTGCGCGGAAGCCTTCGGCCACGTCGCGGGCGAGATGATCCAGCTGCACGGCGGCATCGCCATCACCTGGGAACACGAGGCGCACACCTTCTTCAAACGCGCCCACGGCTCCACCCACCTCTTCGGCCCACCCGCCGCCCACCGCCGGCGCCTCGCCGCCCATCTGGGCTACGACCCGGCCCGCTGACGCGTACCCTCGGGCCCATGACGGGCAGTGCGATGGACCTCCGCGCCGTGCAAGCAGCCGCTCCGGCACTCGTGAACCTGTACAAGAGCGCCGGGGTGTCGCTGCGCAAACACGGACTGGAGGGCGGCCGGGCCGCGGTCTATCTGGTCCTGGACTACTCGGGATCGATGCGTCCCTACTACGCGGACGGCAGCGTGCAGGCCCTCGCCGACCAGGTGCTGGGCCTGTCCGCGCACCTGGACGACGACGGCCGGATCCCGGTCGTGTTCTTCTCCACCGAGGTGGATGCGATGGAGGAGATCACCCTCGGCTGTCACGAGGGACGGGTCACCACGATCGCGGCCGGCCTCGGCCACATGGGGAAGACGTCGTACGACGCGGCCATGGAAGCCGTCATCGATCACTACCTGGAGGCCGGAACGGACGAGCCGGCCCTGGTCGTCTTCCAGACCGATGGCGGGCCCCTCAGCAAGCTCGCCGCGGAGAGGTACCTGTGCAAGGCGGCCCGGCTACCGCTGTTCTGGCAGTTCGTCGGCTTCGGCAACACCCGCAGCAGCCAGTTCGACTTCCTGCGCCGGCTGGACGAACTGCCCGTCCCGGCCAAACGGGTGGTGGACAACGCGGGGTACTTCCACGCGGGCTCCGACCCCCGGACCGTGCCGGACTCCGTGCTCTACGACCGGCTCCTGGGGGAGTTTCCGGCGTGGCTGGAGGCGGCCCGCGGGGCGGGGATCGTGCGCGTCTGAGCGGCGGGGCGTGGGGGCAGACGGTTTGATGGGGGTATGACGATCAACAACTGGGCGGCGTTCGAGAAGGCGGAGCCGGAGTTCGCGGCGGCCGTGCGGGCCCGCTTCGCGCAGTTCCCGCACCACGTCCTCGGCACCCTGCGCAAAGACGGCTCGCCCCGCCTCAGCGGCCTCACCGTCGACATCCGGGGCGGGGAGCTGTGGCTCGGCATGATGCCGGGCTCGATGAAGGCCCGCGACCTCCAGCGCGATCCGCGCTTCGCCCTGCACACCAACCCCGGCGAGGGCGAGACGATGCCCGACGGGGACGTACGGATCTCCGGGCGGGCGGTGGAGATCGTGGACCCGCCCGAGCTGCACCGGTACGCCGAGGAGACGGAGTCCCCGCACCCCTTCCACCTCTTCCACGCCGATCTGGCGGAGGTCGTGCACGTCGGGGTCGAGGGCGAGGAGCTGGTGGTGCGGACGTGGACCCCGGCGCGCGGGCTGCACACCCTGCGCCGGGGCAACGACGACGAGCCCGCCCGCGAGGACGACCCCGTCAGCTGAGCGGCACGCCGCCGACCGGTCCGAGGGCGGCCGGGTCCACGTCCACCCAGTTGCGGTCGATGTTGATCGTCACCCCGCCGTACGAGGCGTCGTGGTCCCCCCGGAACTGGTGGGCCCGGCGCGGCCCGGCCCACTGCGCGGTGCCCTCGGGCAGGCCCATGTCGGCGTCGGTGACGGACGCCGCCAGGTTCCAGCGGGCCACCCACAGCACGTCCGGCATCGCCTCCGGGGCCTGGTGGTGGTGGGCGCTCAGCGCCTTGGCCCCCGAACTCGCGGAGACGTACGCCGCCGAGCGGTAGCCCAGCTCGTGCAGCCGGACCGTCCAGGCGGTGAGGTAGGCGACGACCGGGGCGTCCCAGGTGGCCCGGTCGGAGTAGTTCTCCAGGTCGTTGTACAGCACCGTGCCCCCGGCCAGGCCGAGCGAGCGGGCCGCCTCGGCGGCGCCGTCGGCGGCCTCCCGGCCCTGGTCGTTGGCCCGGGAGGGGTCGGTGGACAGGCCGGTGCTGGCACTGTTCCAGGGCTGCGGGCCCACCCAGATCGGCATCAGGTGCCAGCCCGCCTCGGCCTGCTTGCGGACCCAGCCCGCCGTCAGCTGCGGCTGGGCGCAGGCGCGGGCGCGGCCGCCGATGTAGATGCCGACCGCGCCGAAGGGGGAGCCGGCCCGCCAGGAGTCCATCGACTTCTGGGTCGGGGCGGTGCAGGCGTCGAACCCCGTGCCGGTGAAGGCCTCCTGGGTCGCGCGGGGCGCCGGCGGCGGGCCGGCTGCGGGGACGGCCGGTCCGGCGGCGGGGGGCGCGGCGCCGTCGGGCGTGGCGGCCCGGGCGAGCAGGTCCCGTACGGCGGCCGGGTCCTCCCCGTACGAGAGGGTGGCCATCACCTTCGCGCCGCGCAGGGCGTACCGCACCTCACCGCTGTCCCCGTCGGCGGGCGGCAGCCCGGACCCGGCGTCCACGGGGAGGGTCGGGATGTCGGCGCGGGGCGGGGCGCCGTCGAGGGGCTCCAGGTGCAGGGTGTCGGCGCGGTTGGCGACGGCCCGGCCGGAGGCGCACTCGGACTGGGTGCCGGCGTGCCCGAGGTAGAGCGCGGGCCGGTCCAGGCGCAGGCAGGCGCCGGGGTGCCGGTCGAGGTCGACGACCCGCCAGCCCGGAGGGAGGGTGAGGCGCAGCCCCCGGTAGTCGACGGTCCGCCCGGCGACGGCGGCAGCGCCGGCGACGGGCGACAGGGGGGCGACGGGCTGCCGGACATCGGCGGCGACGGCGGGCGACGAGGAGGCGACGGTCCGCCCGGCATCGGCGGCGACCGCGGGCGACGGGAAGGAGACGGTCCGCCCGGCACCGGCGCCGACGGCGACCGCGGGCGACAGGGAGGCGACGGGCAGCAGCAGGGCGGCGCCCAGCAGACACCGCAACAGCGTTGGGGAGGGCATGGCCCCCACAGCTACCAGAGCCCGCCCCTCCTCAACCGGCCCCCGCCCCGCCCCGGATACTCCGTCCGGCCCACCCGCGCGCCCGCCGACGCTCCTCCCGGGTGGGCCGGGCCGGCGGGCCGCCCCCAACGGGTGGTCCCCGTAGCCGTGCCACCCCGGGCGCGGCGCCCCCGCGCCCCCCCCGCCCCCCAACCGCCCGGCCAGGGCTACGGCTGGTCCCGGAACGCCGGGAGGCCGAACAGCCGCTGCCTGCCCTCGTCGTCCATCTGCTCGACCAGCGGCAGCACCAGCTCCCACAGGTCCCGCTCGACGACCTCCCGTACCAGTGCGTCCAGTTCCGCCTCGCCCAGCCCGGCCGCCGCGTCCGCCACCACCTTCCGCGCCCCCTCCGGCAGCACCCCCACCAGCGGCAGGAACTCCCCCCACAGCCCGGTCGCGACCACCGTACGGACCACCCCGCCCAGCACCTCGGGATCGCCGAGCGCGTCCAGCGCGGCCACGGCCCGCCGGTCCGCCTCCCCGAGCAGGGCGACCAGCGGGAGCAGCGTCTCCCACAGCCCCTCGGCGTGCGCCGCCCGTACGAGCGGGTCGAGCGCGGCCGCGTCGAGCCGGGCCGTGAGCTCGGCGATCCGCAGCCGCTGCTCGCCGCCGACCGCCGCGGCGACCGACAGGGCCTCCTCCCAGAGCCCGTCGGCCGCCGCGGCCCGGACCACCGAGGCGAGCCGGTCGTCGCCCATGAGCGCCAGGACGCGCGGGAGCCGCTCGGGCTGGTCCACGTAGAAACCCGCCCGCAGCACGTCGGCGTCGCCGACCCGGCCGAGGATCCGGCCGAGGGCCCCGTCCCGGAGGTGTCCGACGAAGCGCCCCATCGTGAGGTGGTCCCCCCGCCCGGCGAGGGCGACCCCGATCCGTACGACCAGCCCCTCGTCGAGCCGGTCCACGATCCCGGCGATCCGGCGCGGGTCGAGGTGCGCGCAGGACTCGGCGGTGAAGGAGACCGGCAGCTTCCCGATGATGTCGGCGGCCCGGGAGGCGTCCAGCCGGCCCGCGACCGCCGCCGCCAGCCGGGGCCCGAGCGCCTTCTGCGAGATCGCGGCGGCCACCCCGGCGGGCACCAGCCTCGTCGCGGCGGCGATCCGGTCCAGCATCTCGGGCGCCCCGTCGAACAGCGCGGCGCTCGCCCGCTCCCGGAAGGCCCGTACGTCGTCCTCCGGCAGCTCCTTCAGGAAGCCGAGCGCGCCCGGCTCCTCCCCCAGCAGCCGGGCGGTCTTCTCGGCCTCGGCCCGGCTCACCGGAACAGCACCGTGCGTACGGCTCCGCGGGCGAGGGCGGGCACCAGCCGGAGCGCCTCCTCGGCGGCCTCGTTCAGCCCGTCGGCCCGCCGTGCCCGCTCGGCGCGCACCACCTCGGCCAGCCGGGCCGCGTCGTGCGGCGCGAGCGATCCGAACGAGTCGGGCAGCGGGCCGCCCAACTCCCTTTCCAGCGTGGCGTGTTCCTCTGACCTCACGAGCGGCCTCCCGGTGCGGACAAGGGCTTCGCCGAGAGCGTGACGCCGAACTGACTTTTAGTCAATACTCGCGGGTAGGATCCTCCCGGCCGCTCCGGCCCGGCTCACGCCTTGCAGAGCTGCGGCGCCCTCGGGGGCACGAACTGCGCCTCCAGCACCAGGTCCCCGGAGACCTTCACCGAGGTCATGTCCTTGGCGAAGCCGACGCCGTCGGAATTCTGGAAGCTCAGGTCCCGGGGCAGGGCGTCCTCGTCCACCGCGTCCCCGAGGTGCAGGACCGTGATCGTGCCCTTGCACCCGGTCGGAGCCGGCGGATCGCTCCCCTCGACATGTCCGCGCTCCGGACCGACCGACAACTCCCGGTCCTCGATCAGCTCGTAGCGGTACGAGAACGCGTACGTGCGCCGGGTCACCGGGTCCCTGTTCACCTCGGCCTTCATCACCACCCAGAACTGGGTGACGGACATCTTCTGCGGCTCGCACGGCCGCTGCTCCGGCTCCGGGCTGAAGTGCACCCCGTCGTAGAAGACGTACAGGCCGTGTTTGAGGCCCTCGGCGCCCGGCAGGTCCCTGAGGTAGGCGAACCGCTCGTCCGTGTCCATGCCGGCCGTGCTCTTGCACGCGGGCGGCGGGACCGGCGGCGCGGACGTCACCGTGGGCGACGGGGTGGGGGTTGGGGTGGGGGTGGGGCTCGGGGTGGGCGACGGCGACGGACTCCCGGACGGAGTCGGCGCCGCACCGCCCGCCCGGCCGGCCTCCCCACCCGCCCGGGACGGCGAACAGCCGACGGCGGTCGTGAGCAGACAGGCGGCCAGGACAGGGGCGGCGAGCCCTCGTAATCGGCGCATCGGGCGGTCCTCCGGGACGCGTGCGGACGGTCGCTCCCGAGCGTGACAGGGCGGGCCCGCGCCCACATCCGTAGAACCGCCTACGTATCCCGGCATGCGCCGTTTCGCTACGCTTCCCCCCTCGCCAGTCACTCGGGGGGCTCATCGTGACCAGGACCGGACCGGCCGGCCGCGAGGCCGAACTGCGGCGCCTCGACGAGGTGCTCGCCGGGCGGGGCACGGACGGACCCCGCGTGGTCGACCTGACCGGGGCGGCGGGCATCGGGAAGAGCCGGCTGCTGACGGAGCTGTGCGCACGGGCCCGGGCGCGCGGCATGGGCGTCCTGCGCGGACGGGCCACCGAGTACGAACGGCACACCCCCTTCCGGCCGTTCACCGACGCCTTCGCCGACCTGGACCCGGAGCCGGAGCCGGGCGACCCCCTCGCCGAGGCCGCCGCCCCCGTCCTGCGGGGCACCGACGGCCCCGCCGCCGGGCCCGTCGACCGGTTCGCCGTGCACCGTGCGACGGCCCGCCTGCTGGCCTCCCTGGGCGGCGCCGGGGACGGGCTTCTGATCGCCCTCGACGACCTCCACTGGGCGGATCCGGCCTCCCTGGAGCTCCTCGACCACCTCGTACGCCATCCGCTGCGCGCCCCCGTGATCACGGCCGTCGCCCGGCGCGACCGCCAGACCTCCGCCTCCCTCGCCGCGGCCCTCACGCGCGGGATCGACACCGGCGCGGTGCTCCGCCTCGGCCTCGGACCGCTCTCGGAGCGCGCCTGCGCCGAGCACCTGGCCCCGGGGCTGCCGCCGGACCGGGCGGCCCGGCTGTACGCGGCCAGCGAGGGCAACCCGCTGTACTTCCTCACCCTCCTCCAGTCCCAGACGGCCCGGGACCGCGCCCCGCTGGGCGGCCCCGACGGCCCCGGCGGCCTCGGCGCGCTGCTGCTCGACGAGCTGACCCCGCTGAGCCCGGCCCAGCGCCGCACCGCCGAGGCCGTCGCGGTCCTGGGCGACCACGCCACCCCGCAACTCCTGGCGGAGGTCGCCGCGCGCCCCGCCCTCGACGCCGGTCCCGACGCCGGTCCCGGCGCCGGCCCCGCCCTCGACGCCGATCTGCGGGCGCTGGCCCTGCGGGACCTGGTGCGCCCCGGGCCGGCCGGGCGCTGGGTGGTGCGCCACCCGGTGCTGCGCAGCGTGATCCACGAGAACGCCGACCACCGCCGCCGGGTCCTGATGCACCGGACGGCCGCGGCGGCCCTGGCCCGCGCGGGCGCCCCGGCCTCCGTGCGGGCCCACCACGTGGAGCACGCCCTCACCGGCTGGGACCCGCGGGACGCGGCCGTGCTCCTGGAGGCCGCCGCGCAGAGCGCCGCCACGGCCCCGGCGAGCAGCGCACACTGGCTGGGGGTGGTCCTGCGGGTGCTCCCGGAGGGACCCGGGTACGCGGTGCGGCGCCGGGAGCTGACGCTCGCCCGGGCCCGGGCGCTGAGCGTCTGCGGTGAACTGCGGTCCGGGCGGGACCTGTTGCGGGAGCTGATCGACTCGGTCCCGGCGGACGACGACACCGGGCTGCGGGCCGCCGCCGTCACCCTGTGCGCCTCGCTCGAACGCCACCTGGGCCACTATCCGGCCGCCCTCGCCCTGCTGCGCCGCGAGCTGTCGCGCCACCCCGCGCCCCGCCCCGGCGACGCGGTCGCCCTGGGCCTCGAACTGGGCTCCTCCGCCCCGCACGTGACCCCGTACCCGGAGGTCCGCGCCGACGTGCTGCGCGCCTTCGAGGGGGCCGAGGCACTCGGCGACGCGGCGGCCGCCGCCGAGGCCCTCGCGCTGTCCGCGCTCGGGGAGGCGTACGAGGGGAACCTGGACGCGGCCCGGGAGCTGACCGGCCGCGCCGCCGCCCGCGTGGACGCCCTCGCCGACCGGGACCTGGCCGGGCTGTGCGAACCGCTGGCCCGGCTCGGCTGGGCGGAGTTCTACCTGGAGCGGTACGCCGACGCCGAACGGCACGCCGACCGGGGCACGGCCATCGCCCGGCGCGGGGGCCCGCTCCACATCCTTCCGCACCTGCTGCTGTGCAAGGCGATCGTGCACATGAACACCTGCCGGCTCGGCTCGGCGCTGGAGCTGACCGAGGAGGCCGAGAGCATCGCGCGCGGCATCGGCAGCGACGAACTCCTCGCGCTGGTGCTGTCCAACAAGGCGCAGGTGCTGATCGCCTCCCGGCCGCCCGGGGACCGGACGGCGCTCGCCGTCGCGGAGGAGGCGGTGGCGGGCGTCGGGAACCGGCAGAGCTGGTGGGCCTCGCTCGCGTGGTGCGTACTCGGCTACGCGGCCCTGTACGCGGGGGATCCGGAGCGGGCCCGTACCGCGGTGCTCCGCGCCGGCCGCGCCGACCTGGCCGGGCTCCAGCCGTCGATGCGGCCGCTGTTCCTGGAGGCCCTGGTGACGGCCGCCGTCGCGGGCGGCGACCTCGGCTCCGCCGACGGCTGGGCCGCCCTGGCCACCGCGGAGTCGCAGCGGCTCGGCCTGCCCACGCAGCGGGCCTCGGCGCTGCGCAGCACCGCCCAGCTGCTGTCGGCGCGGGGCCACCGCGCCGAGGCGGCCGGCACGTACGCGCGGGCGGCCGCGGAGGCGGCCCGCTCCGGGGCCACCCTGTGGGAGGCCCAGTCCCTGCTGCTCGGCGCCCCGCTGGCGCCCGACGGCTCGGGGGAGGCCATGTGGCGCCGGGGCCGGCGCCTCGCGGAGGCGGGCGGGGCCCTGCTCCTGACGGGCCTCGCGGACCTGCTGCGCCCGGCCGCCCCGCCCCCGCCGCCGTTACCCGGCCTGACCCCGCGCGAGGGGCAGATCGCGGCCCTGGTCGCGGAGGGCCTGACCACCCCGGCCATCGCCGCCCGGCTGCGCCTGAGCCCCCGTACGGTCGACACCCACCTGTCCCACATCTACCGCAAGACGAACGTGACCTCCCGCGCCGCCCTGGCGGCCCTCACCGCCCGCGCGACGCCGTCTCCTTGAGGACGAGGTCCAGCCCGGTGGCCCGTACGCCGAGCACCCGCTCGGTCTCCGAGGCGTCGAGGAGCAGTTCCCGGTCGTACTGGTAGGCCATCTCGGGGAGTTCGGCCATCACCGCGTCGGCCGCCACCGCCGCGTCCAGCTCCTGCGGGGTCATCACCCTGAGCCGCGGGCCCGGTACCCCGGCGATTTCGGCGAGGCGGCCGAGCAGTTCCCTCGGGGGCAGTTCGGAGGTGGAGGGAACGTGCCAGGCGCGGCCCCAGGTGTCGTCCCGGGCACCGACCGCGATGAGGGTCCGCGCGACGTCGTCCACGAAGGACCAGGCGTGCGGTGCGTCCAGGCCGACCGGGAGGACGGCCTCCGCGCCGGCCAGTACGGCGGGAACCGCCAGCAGCGGGAAGAGGCCCACCGCGGTCGGCCCGAGGAAGTCCCCGGCCCGGACCTCCGCGACGCGGACCCGCCCGGCCCGGTGCGCGGCGAGGGCCTCCTCCCAGATCGCGGCGCGGACCCGGCCCTTGTCGGAGTTGGGCCTCATGGGCAGGTCGGGGGTCAGGGGCCCGTCCGCCTCGCCGTACCCGTAGACGTTGCCCAGGATCACGTAGTCCGTGCCGGCCCGCTCGGCGGCGGCGAGGAGCGCGGAGGCCAGCGGCGGGAAGGCGGTCCGCCAGTCCTGGTAGGCGGGCGCGGCGGCGTTGTAGAGGGTCTTCGCGCCCCGCAGCAGTTCGCCGAGCCGTACCGGGTCGGTGACATCGGCGGCCACCCGTTCCACGAGGGGGTGCTCGGGCCCGCCGCCGCCGCGGGTGACGATGCGGACGCGCTCGCCGGCCGCGGCGAGCAGGCGGGCGGTGGCGCTGCCGATGGCTCCGGCGCCGGCGATGACGTGCAGGTTCATGCGTGTACTCCCGTACTGGGGCTGCGAGTTCCCGTTGCTGTGGGATCAACCCTCGCCCGGGGCGCGGCCGTACAGTAGTGGCCCGAATGCCAACAGTCCGGAGATTCAGGCCATGTCCGCACCTGCCCGACCACACCGCGTCGCGGTCATCGCGAACGCTCCGGTGACCACCTTCGACCTGTCGATCCCGGACGTGGTCTTCGGTGCGGCGGCCGTCGGCGGGGACCCCGCGTACGAGGTCACGATCTGCGCGGCCGTCCCGGGCGTGGTGGAGGCGATGGGCGGGATGGACATCGTGGTGGCACACGGCCTGGAGGCGGCCGAGCGGGCCGACACGGTGATGGTGACGGGCACAGGCGCCCGCGTCCGCGCCGATCCCCGCGTCCTGGACGCCCTGAGGGCCGCGGAGGCGCGGGGCGCGCGCGTCGCGTCCATCTGCACGGGCGCGTTCGTCCTCGCACAGGCGGGCCTGCTGGACGGCCGCCGCGCCACCACCTTCTGGACGATGTCGGAGGAGTTCGGGCGGCTCTTCCCCGAGGTGGCGCTCGTGCCCGGGGTCCTGTTCGTCGAGGACACCGGGGTGCTGAGCTCGGCGGGGCTGTCCGCCGGGATCGACCTGTGCCTGCACATGGTGGGCCGCGACTACGGGGCGGCGGTCGCGAACGCCACCGCCCGCCTGGTGGTGGCGGCCCCCGTCCGGCCGGGCGGTCAGGCGCAGTTCCTTCAGACCCCGCTCCCGCCCGAACGCGGCACGTCCCTCGCCGCCACCCGGGCCTGGGCGCTGACGCGCCTGCACGAGCCGACCACCCTGGCGGACCTGGCCCGTCACGCGGGCACGAGCGTACGCACCCTGACCCGCCGCTTCCGCTCCGAGACGGGCCTGAGCCCCCTGCAGTGGCTCCTGCACCAGCGCCTGAACCGGGCCCGGGAAATCCTGGAGACCACCACCCTCCCGATGGACGTGGTGGCGGCCCGCAGCGGCCTGGGCACGTCGGACTCCCTGCGCACCCACCTCCAGCGCCACACGGGCCTCACCCCGACCGCGTACCGCGCGGCCGCTGTCAGACCCGGCGGCTAGCGTGGCCGGTACGGAAAGATCACCACGCACACAGGGGGACGTCATGAAGCACACGCGCGGGTTCACCATCGCGGCACTGGGCGCGGCGCTGGCACTGACGGCGGGGGCCGGCCAGGCGGCCGCGGCGGAGGGGGAACTCCTCCCCTACCCGGGCCCCGACGGCGTGATCTGGATCCCGGAGATCACCGGATCCAGCGGCTTCGTCTCGGGCGGCCTCAACTCCGGCCTGGACACCTTCACCACCTTCGCCTGCGAGGGCGGCGGCACCATAGAGGTCTCCTTCCACCTGGAAAACCACCCGGACCGCGACCCGGCCCCCTTCACGCTCAACTGCCCCGCAGGCGACCCGGCCTCCCTCACCCTCCCCCTGGGCCCCGGCCTCACCGGCGGCTTCGCCGCCACGGTCACCACCTCGTCCCCGGCCATCCGCTGGGGCGCCACGGTCATCCAGCCCGAGTAGCCACCCCTGACGGCCGCCCGAAGGTGGGGTCGATGGAGCACGCAGAACGTCCAGGAGGCAGCGTGAGCGGCAGTGAGTGGACCAGCGCGTCGATGCCGTACCTGACCCCGCGCACGTCGCCGGATCATCGGACTCGACGGCGAGCCGACCGAAACTGACGGACACCTACTACCCGGCGGCCATCGCGCCGGGCACCCCCTGGCCGCCACCGCAAAGATCCACGGCGGCGCCGTGACCCTGCCGAGGAGAACCAGGACTCCAGCCAGAGGGAGACCCCGCGGCCCGGAGCGAGTAGGGGACCTTCGCGAGCGGGGATGCGACCTCGGCGTCGGTGAGGACAGCGCGGCGGGCCGCCTTTCAGATGTCGCCGTACTCCTTGATCAGGAGGCCGCCGCCCCAGGACGCGCGGAAGAACTCCGACCGGCTGCCCCACGGCAAGCACAGCCAGCAGGAGCCGGGCGCACACCGAGCCCGCACAGGTCACCGCGGATTGCCGTCCACCCACATGTGGCCGGGGCCGGCGGAGGCCCGTTCTTGCAACGACCAACGAAGGGGCGGTAGTTGATGGGCTCTGGGTTGACGGACCAATCGTGTCGCCGGGCCTATTCCTGCTACGGTCATCCGTTCGCCGAGGAGGTCGTGATGAATGGATCCCTGCCCGTTGCTGCCCACGTGGATCTGCGCCGTCAGCCAGTGGAAGACGTGCTGGAGCGCGTAGAAGAGGCCCTGCACGTGCGACTGGATCGGCGGGCGCTCGTACGCAAGCGCCGTTCCTTGGGTGGCCGTACGGAGCGGGGTACGTGGGTGCGCATCGAGCGGCGGGGCTTCGAGCGGATCGGCCCGCAGGGCTGGAACGGAACCGAGGCCGCTGCCGTGCTGCAAGGGGTCGCGATGCCCGAGTGGTACCAGGGCCTGGCGTGGCGCGAGCCGGGCGAGCCGGTGATGTGGCGCGCGGATGAGCTGGAGCTGATTGCATCGCCGTCTGTCGGCAAGGGCGCCCTGGTGCTCGAAGACCCGGGCCTGCCGGACGAGTGGTGGGAGGCCCTGAACGCTTCGCTGGACGCGCTTGCCTCACAGCAGACACCGCGGATCGCGACGCCGGACACGGTGACGATCACGCAGGAGCAGGTGACCCAGACCCTCGGAGCGGTCTTTCCCGGGGTGGCCGATACGCGGATCGAGCGGTGGGCGCCGGCTCATGCGGATCTGACTTGGGCCAACGTGATGGGACCGGAGTTCTCCCTCATCGACTGGGAGGACTGGGGCATGGCGCCCCGGGGCCTGGACGCCGCAACGCTGTGGGGCAACGCGCTTGCCGTCCCGGGGCTCTCGGACCGGGTCCACCTGGAGCGGCGTGCTGACTTGGAGAGCCGGGACGGCAAGCTGATGTCGCTGTTCTTCTTGTCGAAGATCGTCGGACCCTACGCGTACGAGGAGGACCCGCTGCTGGCGCCGGCCCGGAAGGAGGCCGAGCGCCTGGTGGCCGAGCTTCAGCTCTGACGATGTCCGTGGAGGGTCCGCAGGTACTGACTGACGGCGGCGACGTCCACCTCCGCGCCCAAGGCCTGGACCAACTGGGCCAGATGCCCAGGGTTGTCGGTACCGACCGCCATCGCGGAGGCGCTGGGCAGGTGGAACGCGGCCCGGAACGCCGCCTGAACGCGGGACAAGTCATCGTGGGGCGGTCGGAGGAACGGGCGGGGATCGAACTCCTCCCACACCTTCCTGTGGCCGCCGCCGAAGGGGCTCATGCCCCAGGTCTCGCCCGCCCGCCAGGCGGTGCGCAGGACGGTGGTGGCGTCGAGGAGGTCGATGCCCACGAGGAAACCGGCCCGGACCATGAGGACGTCCGGAGACGGAAGGCCGTGCACCCGGACCATGCCGAGCGGTCGGGGGTCCCAGGAGGCCACACCCCAGGCGCTGCACAGGCCGTCCCGGGCGGCGTCGGCGAGGGCGGTGCAGGCATCGCCGAGGAGGGCGTGGCCATCGGCAGGGGACAGGCCCGTGAGGCTCTGTTCGGGGTTGTGGAGGAGCACGGTGTCAGGTTCCCTGCCGAGCTCCCGGGCCGCCCGCTCAACGGCCAGCCGCAGCCGGACCGGATCAAGGGAATGCTCAGCACCTCCGGCGCTCGGGAAGAAGCCCACCTTCGTGGAGAGGGTGAACCTCGGCAGTAGATCGGCGGCTGCCTCTGTCAGTGCTGCGTGCGAGCGGAAGCCGAGGTAGGGAGCCGCGGTGTCCAGGGCGGTGACGCTGAGGTCGAGTGCGGCCGTCAGGAGGTCGCGGTGGTGACGAGACCGGTGTAGGCCGAGGACAAGGCGGGGGTCAGCTCCGTGCACAGTTCCTCCTTCAGCAGGATCTCGGCGAGCTGTTCCACGTCCACGCCGGTCTTCTCGGCGGCGTCGGCGATGTCGACGGGGTGGCCGCTCAGCAGCAGGGCGAGGGCGGGGTACGCCTTGCCGGCGAACGTAAGCTTCTTGCCCGCGGCGAGCACGTCCACGGTGTCGTGGTGCTGCTCGATCACGGGCTCGAAGTCGGTGACGCACACGACGGCCGCGGGCTTGCCGAACAGGCCGGTGGCCGGGACGTGCCGGGCGGCCAGGCGTTCCCGCTCGCGGGTTTCGAAGAAGTCCTGCGGAGTCAGCTTCGTAGCCATCTCGGCGACGGCGTCGGCCAGGAGCCGCTGCTGTCCCTCCCACTGGCCAGGGGAGTTCCAGCGGTCCAGGTCGTACCGGAACAGCTCCTGCGTGCGGGCCTGGTCGGCGAGCCAGGCCAGCCAGTTCACGCCGACGCGCTTCACGATGCCGAAGGTGGCGTGCAGGCTGTAGCCGTCACCCTGGTCGTCCCGGGTGGCCTGGTGCCAGAAGCCTCGCGGGACGTGCATCACGCCGCCGGGCTCCAAGACGCCCTGCCACACGATTTCCTCGCTGGGCTCGGCGTTGGGGGCGGAGTCGCGGTACATCGGAACCCTGCGCGAGGTGCCGCGGACTTCCCAGCTCTTGCGGCCGGCGAGCTGGACGATCACGACGTCGTGGTCGTCCCAGTGGAGCTTGAAGCCGCTGGCGTCCTGGGTGGTCAGGTAGGCGTTCACCTGCACCAGCTCGCGGGCCCACCACTGGAGCGCGCGGCAGGTGGCCTCCATGGCCGGGTCGAAGAAGTCGACCTCGTCCAGAACCATGGTGCAGCCCTCGCGCATCAGCCCGCCGACGCGGCGCATGTCGGCCATGGGGATGGCCTGTCCCCGCCGGGTGACAGAGGGCTGGATGTAGCGGCCGGGGTGCAGTTCGGCCCCGTCCTGGAAGATGCGGAACTGGGGCGTGGTGACGCTGCGGCGCATCACCAGGTCCAGCAGCTTCGAAGAACTCCGCCTGCCGCCCCACGGCGAGCACGGCCGACAGCAGCGGGACGTACGCCAGGAACGCGCGGGCCACCGCGGATTGCCCTTCACCCAGATGTGGCCGGGGCGGTCGGCCTCCACGGCTTTACCCACCTGTTCGGCTCGGGGCCCGCGTCGGCAAGTCCAGGGGGCCACTCGTGCTAATTGCGGTCAGGCCCAAAGCCTGCCCGAGTTGCCGGCCAGCGTACGGCCCCCTGAACATGCCCGACCCCAACCCGAACAGGACACCGGCCAAAGCCGCTCCGGCCGACCGCGAGGTCACCTGGGCGTATCAGGCGCCAACTCCTGAAGACGGGGCGGTGGTTCACGCGAGTGGGCCCCGGCGCGGGAGGGATGCGCCGGGGCCCGAGGAGGAGGGCGGAATCAGGCATTGACCTCGGCGGGAGCCGAGACCGGAGGGCGGACCCCGGTCAGTTCCTCGGCCCGGTCGAGGAGGCACGGGGCAAGCTCGGGGTAGAAGCCGCGGGCGACGGCCTGGAGGAGTTCAGCGATCGCTGCCAGCTCGCCGATACGACCGGCCGGGGTGCTGAGGACCTGGGCGAAGCCAGCCCGGATGCGCTCGGCGACAGTCGGCACAAGGAGGCTGTGCGCGTGGAGGAGTCCGGGGTCGTAGCCGACGGGGACGCGTCCCCAGCGTTCCCAGTCCAGGAAGGTCAGGGGCTGGCCGGTGATGTTGCCCCAGTGGAGGTCGCCGTGGCCGGTGACGCGTTCGATCTTCGTGGGGGCGGGGATGCCGAGGAACTGGGGGAAGGCCCGCTCGATCCAGGAGTCCCGGACGGTCTCCTTGGTCCCCTCTACCTGCGTCAGGCGGTCGAGTGACTGCCTCAGCAGACCCCACCACTGCTCCGGAAGAGCGGGGTCTCGGACCAGGTCCGCGCGGGTGGGTGAGACCACCGGGTGCGGCACGCGGTCCAGGACTTCGGACTGAAACGACCACTCGCCGTCCACCCAGTCGTGGACGCCGTGCAGTGCCGGTCGTGGCACATCGCGGGGCACGAGGAGGGACGCGCCCACGGGTCCTTGCCCCGGTGTGCGCCCCGCGTTCTTCAAGTGGCCGCGGCTGACCCGAAGCCAGAAGTCGCCCGCGCCGCGCCCCAGAGTGAATCCGGCGAAGCCCCACACCGGCGGGCCCGTACATGTGAGGCCCTGGGCTTTGGCCGCCCGCTCGTGCGCGGCCTCCATGAGTGCTCGGATGTCCTCATCCGGTGGCGAGTTCATCGGTCACTCTCCTGAGGTGTTCGGGGGCGAGGGGCGAAGCGAGCGCCTTCACCGCATCGTTCCAGTGATCACGATTCGTGGTGGAGGTCAGCACGAAGTCCAGGGCGGGGCAGGACGAGGCGGCCAGGACGCCAGCGGCGCCGGCAGACAGCCCGGGGCGGATCAGATCCACCAGTTCGGGTGTCATCGCATCCAGCAGTTCGCCGCCGTGCAGCGGGGCGGAGCCGAACGTGATCAGTCCGTCGTCCTTCGCCTGTACCAGCGGACCGCCCCCATTCAGGGCTTGCGTGATCGGGGCGTCATCGATCAGGCCAACGGGCATCTGTACCGCGATCAGGTGGTGATCGGAGGACCCTGCGGCCTCCCGGGCCAGCACTAAGAGTTCAGACACACTGAACGCCCCTTCCCGCAGGCCCGACCAGGTGGCCACTCCGTAGCCGGGGATCTGGCCCTCGTGCGCCTTCTCCTCCAGGGCGGTGAATGCCTCGCGGAGCCGCCAGTGCATCACCGACCGGTCCACTGCGCGACCAGCCCGTTCCGGGTTGTGCACGAACATAAGGTCCACGTGGCCGAGGAGGGCAAGCGCTTCTTCCACCTGATAGCCGACGAACGAGGGGTCGAGGCAGTGGCCGGCGGAGGCGTCGTGTTCGGTGAGCAGGCCCCGGCTGAGGGCGGCTCGCCCCTGGCTGCGGGTGAAGAAGCCCGTCTTGGTGGCGACGAGCGGAGGGCTGGGGGCTTCCCGCAGGACCCTGCCGAGGTCATGGAGGGCCTGGCCGTCGGCGTAGTTCGGTGCAGTGTCGATCCACGGGGTCCCGGCCTGCACCGCCATGCGCGCTGCTTCCGCCACGTCTCGGACCCGGTAGGTGCCCAGGGCCAGGGACGCCGTCACAGCGCCGTCCCCACGACGGCGACGGCCTGGCCCTCGATGAGGACCCAGACCAGGTCGGCCACGTCCTTGACCTCCAGGCCGGCAGCTGAGGCAAGGTCCCCCAGCGTCGTCGGCTGGCCGAGCAGCAGCGTGCGAAGGACCGGCCCGGCGGACTCCGCGAAGTCCCAAGCTGTCCCCGCCGCCGAGAACGTGACCGTGCTGTGCCCGTTGTTCACCGTCACACGTGCCCGGGGGGCGGTGAGCCGTACGGTGATCTCCGGCATGGCGGGGATCTCGTCAACGTAGGGCAGAGACGGGACGGCATGCCCGAGGTCGGTCGTGTCACCGGACTCCGCCCAGTGCTCGATCAGCCGGGGATCAGCCAGGAAGTCGACCACTTCGCGGCGCACGGCCGCGAGGAAGTCCGACTGCTCCGGCAGCGCGGCGAAACGGGGGATGTCCGTGCGCAGGGGCAGGGTGGCCCGGAGCTGGTCCACCACCCAGAGCATGAGGTCGGCGCCCGTATGCGGGACCATGCCGAAGGTCAGGTGGAGGGATTCCGAGCCCTGGTCGGCGCTGACTGCATGCCACCAGCCGCGCGGCAGGTAGAGCACATCACCGGCCGCGAGCACAATGTCCGCCACCGGGTCGCCCTCCGGCTGCTCCGGCGATTCGACGTCCCGGAACGTAGGGGCCTGGCGGGTGGCTCCGTACAGCCGCCACCGCTTGGAGCCGTGCAGCTGCACCACCACGACGTCGTGGTCGTCCCAGTGGAGGCCGAAGCCCTCCCGCTCGGTCCAGGAGGCGTATGCGTTGGCCTGCACGGAGGTTCCGAGGAAGCGTTCCAGCCCCTCGGCCGCCGCCCCCACGGCGGGGTGGATCTTCTCGACCGCGTCGAGGACCAGCGAGGCGCCTTCCTTGAGCTGGGTGTGCAGCTCTGCCGGCTGGATGCGGGACCAGGTCACCGCACGGCGGTTTGTCGTCGGGACCGCGTAGCGGTGCAACGGGACCGTCTCGCCGTCGGCCGACAGACGGAGCCGAGGTGGCTCCAGACGCTGCGTGGCGATGATCCGGTTCAGGTCATCCCAGGTGAACAGGCTCGCCACGTCGGTGGCGCCAGGGAAGTGCGCGTAGGAGCGGTGGTACGTCTGGGCGAGGAACGTGTCCCCGCCCAGACGCCCCGCCCACGAGGCTGCATCAAGCATCGTGGGCGGCCCCGTCAGTCGTTGCCGTCGGAACGGCCGCTGCTGACGTCAGACTCCTGCTCGGCGCGGGTCCGCGCGGCGACGATCTTCCGCTTCGCGACGAGCAGGCCACCCCCCTCGGGGGCCACGGAACCGGCGTTCTCTTCCACCATCGAACTTCCCTTCTTCTTGGGGAACTCCCACCGGAGATTGGGTGGGAAGACTGAGGTCGAACAGGTGAGCCGATCGGCTACGACGTGACGATGACGCCGAGGACGTACAGAGCCACCGAGCCGAGGACCATCGCCAGATACAGCGGGCCGGCGAACCGGCCGACCCGGCGGAGCACCCACCTGCCTAAGCCGTGCACTACGCCGCCCCCGGCTCGGTCACCGCGGGACGCAGGGCGCGGGCCGACACGGGCGAGGAGCCGAGGCAGCGGGGGCACTCACACGGCGGATAGCGGCCCGGGTCCGAGAGGATGACGTACGGATCACCCGACCGGACACGGGTCGTCTGAGACCACGTATGGCCGGCGTCTCGGGAGACGCGAAGCGTCATGAGGAGGCGGGGCTCCGCAGCGAGGTCGAGAGGCCGAGAGAGCCGCTCGTGGACGTGTCCCTCAGCGCCGTTCTGCGTTGCCATATCCGCACCCTTCCGCTGCGCCATGCCCGCTCTGTTCGCGACAACTCCCAGGAAAGCGCCGGAAGTCGGCGGACTCCACGGCATACATGCCGCATTCTTGGAGCAGATCCGTGCACGGGTGCCGCAGGCTTCGAAGTCGCGGGAAGGGGTCGTCATGGGGCTAGCCGAACGGCGCAAGACCCTGGGCTACAGTCAGGAGAAATTGGCCGGGTTACTTGGCGTGGACCGCACGACGGTCGGGCGCTGGGAGAGCGGCAGGATCGAACCGCAGCCACCCCAGCGGCGAGGCTTGGCCATCGCCCTCGAAGTCAGCCTCCAAGAGCTTGACGCCCTCCTGACAGAGCTACGAGCCGCAGGGCAGGAGGCCACAGGGCAGCAGTCCAGTGACCACCCGAGCGCGGGAGACCCCGACGAAATGATCCGCCGCGAATTCCTCCGCATCCTCACGGTCAGCGGGGCACTGACGGCCCTGCCGGTGGACGAGGCCGAGGCCCTCACAGATGGGGTGCTGAGGGGGATGCCCGCCGACTTCGAGCGGATGAACAGCCACCTGTGGCAGGTCTACCAACTGGCGCGTTCGAAAGGCTCGGTCTACCCCGTCATTCGTGACCAGCTGACGACTCTGAACGAAGCACTGGCCGCCAGCCGAGGCAGCTCCCGCCCCCTCCTGAGCGCAGCGGCCGACCTCTTCCAGATGGCCGGCGAAGTCGCCTTCGACGGGAACCGGTACACCGACGCCGCAGCCTCGTACTCGCTTGCGGCCTCGGTCAGCAAGGACGCAGACGCGTACGACCTGTGGGCCTGCGCCCTCGTACGCCACGCCTACGTGGACATGTCCGAGCAGCGCTACCGCCAGGCGGCGCAGATGCTGGGTGCGGCCGAACGGTTGGCCGGTCGAGGGGACAACGACCTTTCGACGCGGCATTGGGTCGCGTCGGTCCAAGCGGAGGCGTACGCCGGCCTTGGGGACCTCACAGCGTGCGAACGCGCGCTGGACCAGGCCGAGAAGGTCAGGGACCTCACCGCGGAGAGCACGAACGGCGGATGGCTCCGCTTCGACGGCACCCGCTTGGCCGAGGAACGCGGAGCACGGTACGTGCAGCTCGGCCGCTTGGACTTGGCGGAAGCGACGTTGAAGGCCGCATTGGCGCAGACGGCCCTTGCCTCGGGGCAGTCGTATAGGCGCCGGGGCGCAGTGCTGACCAGCCTGGCCGCCATCGGAGCGAAGCGGCGTGATCCCGACCAGGTTCTTGCGTACGGGCGGGAGGCCGTCAGCCTGGCCCGAGCCTCAGCATCCGGGTACGTCGCCCGTAGACTCCAAGCCCTGTGCGACGAGTTCGGTCCCTTGAGCCGCGACCACCGCGTAGCGGAACTGGGGGCGGAGATCGCCACGCTGAGCACGCCGTGACGAGAGGGGTAGGCATGTCGCAGACCGAAGGTGCACGACTGTTCCGGGAGACCTGGATCGCGGGAGTGCACCAGCACTTCCCCGGGGAGCCGAAGGCCGGCTACGTCACCCCGTGGGAAGACACCCCGCAGTGGGAGCGCGAGGCCGCAGGCTCGGTTTACGACCAGGTCCGGCAGTTCATCGAGATCAGCGGTGGCCACACGTCGAGGCTGTCCCGCGAGCAGAAGAGCCGGTTCGTCGCGACATGCTGGACGGTCCAGATGTTCAAGCACTTCGAGGACCCGAAGCCGGGCTACGTGGCTGACTGGCCCGACCTGCCGTCCTGGCAGCAGGAGACCGACGCCGACATCTTCGAGGCTATCGAGAAGGCTGTCATCTGATGTGACGTCCGCAGCCCCGGTCCCGGGCCGAAGGACTGGGGGCTGCGGACGTCGAGTGTCTGGGTACCGCTAGAAGATCCTCCCCGAATCATCGGTAGCGGGACTCGTGCGCCTCGGGGAAGTAACTGTCAGACCGGCGGCTCGTGCCCAGCTTCGCCATCTGCCTCCCATGCTGTACGTGCTCGACTCCGTCCAGCTAGCTCCTGCGGCCTCCCGCAAGATCTCCCCGACGGCTTGCGGGCCGAGCGATGGATCTCCTTCCAACGCCAGCAGCCCGGCAGCAGCTCCCGGCAGCGCGGTGAGCATTTCTCGCAAGACAAGAGGATCTATGACACCCTCTGGCGCGAGATCTGAGCGTGTCAGCACAAGGGTTCCCTCGGGAGTCACCGAAACTGCACCGATAGCTATCGTCGTACGAGTTGCGTCCCTCTTGGGTCCATCTTCGGGCAGAGAGACAACCTCGCCGCGCCCGATGTGCTGGATTAGTTCAATAGCGGGCCCACACGCCTCCTGAGGTAGCGCCCGCCTTACCCTCAACGGTGACCTGACGTCGAGCAGCCTTATTGACTGCTGTTCGTATCCTTCTGGAGCTAGGAAGAAGTCGTTTCCCCGTTGCACGATGAGCCCGGCGTACGTCATCCAAGAGAGCGATGAGCGAGCGTAGTTAGTCCACGTGTTAACGCTCGCCTCAACTGCCGGGAATGCGTTGGGAAGTTCTCGCCCATAGGAAGATAGTGAGACCGAACCGGCTGATCTCTCGGCGAGAGAGACAAATGTCGAGAAGGCTCGGTGGCGGCGGAGAGAGGAAGCGACTCGTCGGCGCAGGGCGCGTTCGCGGTCTGGAGCTGTCCAGACTTCGTCGCTCAACTTAACTCTGAGCGGTTCGTGAGTGGTTACCCCGAGCAGGCGCAATTCCCGTGAGAGGTTGAAGATCGCCCTGTCGCTGGTGTCGAGAGCACTGGCCAGGTCGGGAACATATGCGTTTCCTTCGGCTGCCAAAACCAGAGGAAGGAGGCGGGCGATTTGGCGTGTTGTCTGCCTCAAGATGTACGAATCCTCAACGGGGACGCGGCCGGTGTTGAGGAAGTCTCTGAATGTGTCCCAGTAAGTGTCCAGGCGTTCGCCAACCTGCACAATGAGTCGGCGGTTAACCAGTGACTGTACGAGGGTGGGTGAATATCTCTCGGTGACTTCGGTTGCCATGATGGGGGCGAAGCGGGCGATGTGCCTCAAGGCTTCATGCTCGACAGGCGTAAGCTCCGAAAGGTCGGCTTCGAAGAGGCTCTGTACGTTAAGAGCTTCTGCGATTAGCTGCTCTTGCGAGATGCCTCCCGCAAGCTCTTTGAGTACGTGGTCTGAAAGTTTCTTCAGTAGCCACGGAAACCCTTGCGAGTACTCTCGGAGACGGAGCTTCAGATCGGGGACGATCCGAGTCCCGGCGTGCTTCTCTAGCCGCCCCAGTAGGGTACTTACCTCTGTAGGGCCGAAGGGGTCTACAGCGAAGACGGCAGCCATCTGGCGGATCTCGTCCCGCAGCTGGTACGGGTGACCTTCTGTCCACCCCACCAAGTCTGTCTTCCAGGCGTAGCCGACCAGAATCTTTCCATCAAGCTCCCGTACGCCGGCCGTGAGGTCTCTGAAGGATCGCGTCAGTTCGGGGTCTCTGAATACGTTCTCAAACTGGTCGAAAAACAGTAGGAGCGGGCGCCGGGGGTCGATCCAAGCAGAGTGCTTCAGAGTGTTCAGCGCGCTAACCAGGCTGCCCCAACTGGGATCGTTTGGCAGAGTGAGCAAGCCTAGATCGGCAGCTTCAAGCGCCGCTCGCCGCAGTACTTCTACGATGTAACGCGATGTGTTGGCGGTTCGGGTGTCAAGCACAAGGGCATGCCCGCCGCGGTCTTTGGTGAACTGGGCGAGTTTAAGGGCAAGGCTGCTCTTGCCCCATCCGGATTTGGCATTGAATACGACAACTCTCTCGCCGCTATCAAGGGACCGTGAGAGCCGGGCGAGAAGTTCCTTCCGGCCGACGAAGTACCGCGGCGACGCAGGCAGCTGGTATTCGAAATCTGATCCGGACCCAAGTACGGTCGCAAATAGTGACTCGTCGGCAGCGTCTGTGGCTAGAGGTTCGCGAGTGGGCTCGTGAGCCAAAGTGTGAGCATCGGAAACCTGGAGGCCGACGGCGTACGGGCTTGCTCGAACGAGGTCAAGAGTAGGGATGGGGACAATCCCATTTGCACTCCAAACCGTAATGGATTTCGGAGTGCGTGAGGCTGGATCGAGGATTACGGTGGCGGAGAATACTCCGTCTTCAGTCACTATGACTGCGGGATCGCTAGTGGTGCCCAGGTCGTGCGGCGCATCGACAAGCAGGCCGGTCTCCCGCATCGCTGAAACGACGTCGTCTGAGTTTAGGTATCGAAAGTTTGTGTCGCGGGCCGCAATGGTTCGGGCCTTCTCTTCTCCATCAGGTGTCAGCCTGGGGAGTGCGATCATGAACCCAAATGTCGCTTGTTCTCTTTCGAGTCGATCGGCTGCTAGCTTTCCGTAGAAGCTGGTCAGCTCATTCGCTTTGACGTTTCGCGAGTACGCCTTGCACTCGGCGATGGCGGTCGCGAACGTCAGCTGATGTTGTACGACGACGTCCAGCTCAACACCGTCTGATGTGACATTCAGATTCGAGAATCGCGGCTTTTCGTACCCGTATCGATGTAGCAATTGGGCCACGAACCGCTCGAACAGGTGACCCTTGGCGTGGTTTTGCGCCTGAGGTGATTCACCCGGAGCGAGAACAAGGATGGTCAGCTCGTACATCGAGAGCGAGGTCACAGTCGGCAGCCTACTGACGTGCCACCCCAGGTGAGGAGTCTTCAGGAAGATACGACTGGACCAACGGTGCGGTGATGCTCTCGCGTGTAGCACTCGACACCCAGTCATGAGGTTCTTGTAGATGGGTGGGTCCACTGTGCCGGCCGCCGCGAACCGTCATCCGAACGACCTGGGAGCCTGTTGGTGGCCAGGGGTAGTGGACCAGGTGTGGACCGCCGGTCTGCGTGAGCAGTCGGATGCCGGGGTCAGACGCAGGTCATCGGGTGCGGGGACGCTCCTCGCAGCACTCTCTTGAAAACCGTTCAGCTCCTGAAGGACGAAGGACTCACGGTCGGCCGCGGGAGTGGCGGTCACCGTACGGGAGAACCGGCAGCGAACCGTCCGCCCTGCGAAATCCCTCACGCGTGCGGCGGACGGAGAGGCGTACCCATGGCTCGCCGAAGTCTCCGAGCAGGGGTCGGCCGCGCGCAGCAAGCTGCTCGCGGTCGACGTCGTGGCCGTCACCGGTGACGTCGCCGACGCGCTGGGGTGCCCGGAGGGCAGTCCGGCCGTGTGCCGCCGACAGTTGATCAGCGTCGACGATGAGCCTGCGGAGCTGGTGAGTTCGTACTACCCGCCGGACATCGCCGACGGCACCCCGCTGGCCGAACCGCGCAGGATCAGAGGAGGCACCCCGGCGCTCCTCGCCGAACTGGGATTCCCGCCCCGTCGCAGCGTCGACCGGGTCTCCGCCAGGGTCGCGACGCAGGAGCAGTACGCCACCCTGCGGCTGCCCGGCGACCTACCGGTCCTGCGCACCCTTCGTACGGTGCACGGGGACGGCGAGCGCCCCATCGAGGTCACGGTGATGGTGAAGGCCGGACACCTCTACGAGCTCCGGTACGAGTTCGACCCCGAATAACGGGCGCCGGACGCCACAGCGCCCGCCATCCCTGGTCGGGGACATGACGGGCGCGGTGTCGGAGTTCCGTACTTCGTTGTACGGACCGTATGAGGGGTCCCGCCCCGGAAGGCAGGGGTACCGCGGGTGGCACCGCTCGCGCATCGACGGCCGGAGGCCGGCGCAGCCGGGCGAAGCCCGGGAGGCCGCTCGCGGCCGAGCGGTGCGAGCCCGGCATCCCAAAATGGTCATGACGGGCGCGGTGTCGGAGTTCCGTACTTCGTTGTACGGACCGTATGAGGGGTCCCGCCCC
>NZ_JBHWBP010000041.1:0-38258 GCF_042735575.1 Streptomyces sp. NPDC059564
CGGGTGGACCGTCCGAAGCGCCCCGATCTGCCGGGCGGGCGCGGCGGGCCCGGCCACGTCCCGGAATCGGGGGCGTCCGACCCGCGGCGCCGGGCTCGGCACGGGGCGGGCGGAGCTTGCCGGGGACAGCCGCGATTCAGCAGGCTGTCCGGTGCTGATCTCCACTGACGGCAGCCGTCGGTCCGGAGACGGCAGCCAGCCGAGGGAAGGAACCGCTCCGTGTCCACCGAACTCTCCGACGACCTGAAGAAGCTCATCGACGACAGCCCGGTCTTCGCGACCGTGGCCACGATCCAGCCGGACGGCAGCCCGCAGCTGTCGATCACCTGGCTCACCCGGGACGGTGACGACCTGCTGGTCTCCACGACCGTCGGCCGCCGCAAGGAGAAGAACCTGCGCGCCGACCCGCGGATCACGGTCATGATCAACCCGGCGAACGCGCCCTACACCTACGCCGAGGTCCGCGGCTCGGCCACGCTGACCACGGAGGGCGGCCAGGAACTGATCAACGCACTGTCGCGCAAGTACACGGGCAAGGACTACGCGGACTTCAACCCGGCGTCGAAGGACGACGCCGACCGCGTCG
The DNA here is from genome assembly GCF_042735575.1 of Streptomyces sp. NPDC059564. Lineage (NCBI taxonomy): Bacteria > Bacillati > Actinomycetota > Actinomycetes > Kitasatosporales > Streptomycetaceae > Streptomyces > Streptomyces sp. NPDC059564. The sequence goes on from NZ_JBHWBP010000041.1 coordinate 587, forward strand.
TCGTCCGCGTCACCCCGCGCAAGGTCGTCGGCTCGATATGACGGGGGCGGTGCCGGCCTGGCTCCTCGCGCACGGCAAGATCACCGCTCCGTCGGTGCCATCGCGGTGGTGGTGGCGGGCTCGAGGGCGGGCCGTGCCCGGGGTGCGGTCTTCAGTGCCACGGTGCCGGCCGGGACGATGAGGATCATCAGTACACCGCAGCCGACGAGGACGGCCGGGGCACCGACCCGGTCGAGGAGGAAGCCGCCGAGGCCCGCTCCGAGGGGCGAGGCTGTCAGGAGTACGGCGCTGCGCGCGGCCAGCACGGTGGTGAGGGAGCCGGCGGGCGTGCGGCGTTGGATCAGGGTGAGGGAGAGGGCGGAGTAGGGGCCGTAGACGAGTCCCGCGAAGGCGAACCCGATGAGGGAGGGGTAGGCGGTGTGCGTGAGGGCGAAGGGGAGCATGCCGATGCCGTGACCCGCGATGATGCCGAGCACGGCCGGCCACAGGGGCAGGCGGCCGGCGACGCCCAGCGTGAGACCGCCGATGACGGCTCCGATGCCGAAGGAGGCCCAGTAGGCGCCGAGGAGTTCCGCACCGGCACCGAGGTCGTGGGAGACGAACAGCGGCAGGGCGACTTCGACGGGGCCGAAGGCGAGGTTGAACAGCCAGGTCACGACGAGCAGGCCGAGGAGTTCGGGCCGGCGCCGCAGAAGGCTCAAGCCCTGCCCTGCACCGCCGGTTACCGGTCCTGATGCCGGAGCGGGGGGCAGCGTGGTGCTGCCGGTCTGGACAGCGAGCACGGCGAACGTGGCGGCGTCCAGGCCGATGATCCATACCGGGGACATCACTGGCAACAGAAGGCCCGCGAGAGCGGGGCCCGCGATCGTCGCGCTCGACAGGCTGGTGCTGAGCACACTGTTGGCCGCCAGGCGCTGTCGGTCCGAGAGCAGCGGCGCGAACAGGGCGTGCTTGCCGGCCTTCCCCCAGGCGTGGAGCAGCGAGGAAGCCCCCAGGAGCCCGACGTACAGGGCGGGTGTGAGCACCCCCGCCGCGTGCGCGAGCGGGACCGCTCCCAACAGCACGGCCCGCAGGGCGGAGTCGGCGATCAGGAGCCGCCGCGCCGGAAGCCGCCGCATCCACCGGCCCAGGACCAGCGCACCCAGCGCGCCGGGCAGAACGTAGGCGACGACGGCGATGCCGACCAGCGCGCCCTGGCCACCCTCGGGTCCCAGAGCAAGTGCGAGCCATGCGACGGCGACGACGGTCATGCCGTCGCCCAGGTCGGACAACGCGAAGGCCGGCATCAGCCGCCGGAAGGTCCGGTCGGCGAACAGCGAGCGGTAGGGGCCGGGCACCGGACGTCCCGGTGTTGCTGAGAACATGCACGTCACAGTCGCCCTTCAAGCACGCTTGAAGTCAAGACGGGACGGGGGAGGGGTGGGCATGCGGTACCTGCCGATCGGTGAGCTCGCGGACAAGGCCCGCGTGCGTGCGTCAGCACTGCGCTACTGGGAGGAGCGCGGTCTGCTGCCGGGCGCGCGCCGCGAGGGCGGACGCAGAGTGTGGCCCGCGCCGACGGTCCGCCGGGTGGCCCTGATCAAGATGGCCCAGCGAGCGGGCTTCACCCTCGCCGACATCACGCAACTGCTGGCCGGTGACACCACACCATCGGCGACACGGCAGTGGCGGGAGATGGCCACGCGCAAACTCCCCGAACTCGACCGGCACATCGCCCAGGCCCAGGCCCTGCGCCAGGCAGTCGCGAACTGCCTGGAGTGTGGCTGCATGAACTTCGATCAATGCGTACTGCTGGAGACCACGAAGGCGTCACCCTGACCGCGGACGCACCCGAGGCCGGCACGCCGCCGCGGCTTACACGAGCGGTGGTTCGGCGACGCCCTGTGTCGTCACCGAACTACTCGTAGGATATGGGCGTTGACTGTCCGTCACCGACTTGTGGGGATAAAGGCATCGGCGCCCGTCTTATCGGCTGTCTACTGGACGGACACGCTGGCTGCCATCGCAGCGGACCACCTGAGGAGGAATCTGTGTCTTCGCCCTACCACCCCGAGCACGCTCCCGTCGGCGATGTGGGCGCAGCGCTCATGATGATCGACTCTCGGCTCAAAGGCATCCACGCCGGCCGGACCGGGACCGATCCCGAACAACAGGTGCTGGTCCAACAGTTCGCCGCGTCGCTGGGCCCCAAGGGAGTCGATGATCTGCTGGACGGCGCGTGCACGCTCATCTTCATGTTCATGACGTGGTTGCGGAAGGCCCACGAAGACCACGACAAGGACGTCATCGAGTACGTGGTGCCCAACCTCGTGGCCACGATGCGCATGATGCCCAAGAGCGTCCGCCCCGAGGCCATCCCCACCATGGCCGGCCTGGTCATCGCCGCGGGCACCGGGCTGAGCCCCAACCTGTGGCGCAAACAGTACGGAGACTGGACTGACGAGGAGATGACTCCCCTGGAAGCCACCGCCTTCCTGCTCGCGGAACACATCAACCGCATCGCCGACGACCCCGACTTCGCCACCCGCCTGATCACCGAAGCCCTGACCCGTGCGGACGAATTCTGACGTGCCGCATGCGACCGGTACCGCGACCGTGCCCGCCGGTTCGCGGAGGGTGCCACCGCCGGCGCCCCCCAGGCCGTCGTCCAGACCAAGGCCGGTGTGTACTGCCGAGGTTCAGGGCCCGGACGTTGTCAGTGGGTGCTGGCAGGATCGCAGGCATGACGCCATTGCTTCTCACTGACATCGAACGAGCTGTTCGCGGCAGCTGGAGTGCCGAGACCTGCACGCCAGGGTTCCGGCCGCGCTGGAACGAGGACAATCCGGCTCGAGACCAGTGCGGGGTGACCGCCATGGTGCTCAATGACCTGCTGGGAGGAGAACTGATCCGGGGAGAGGTGCACGTCAACGGAGAGTTTGCGGACTACCACTGGTGGAACCGCCTGGGTATGGGCATCGAGATCGACCTCACCCGCGAGCAGTTTGGGCCGGAGGAGGTAGTCACCGGGGGAGACGTCATTCCCCGTCCGCCCGTAGCCGAGTGGCGCAGGCTGCGTGAGGAGTACGAGCTTCTCCGCGACCGTGTCATGGAGAAGCTTAACCGGCAGTAGACGGCGGCCTCTTCGGCTTCCTCCTCCGACCCCTCCGGCTCATGCACCCCGAGATCGCCCTCGTCCGGGCCGGCTCGGCCCTCACTGGCCGGCAGCCTCGGAGCCGACGGGCGTCTCATCGTTCCAGTCGGGCAGAGTCGTCTCGCCGGAGAGCCAGTCGCGACGCAGGATCGCGTATCCGACCGCGTCGTGGACCTGACCCTGCCTGCCTGGCCAAGCGTCCCGGTAGTGGGCTTCCTTGGCGTATCCGCTGGACAGGAACGCACGGCGCATCGCGAGGTTGTCCTTGCGAGTGGTGCCCTCGATGCGCCGGAGGTCGGGAAACTCCGTGAACAAGTATCCCGTCAGCCAAGCGAGAGCCTGCTTGCCGAGGCCTCGGCCCCGATGGACGGAATCGATCCTGAGGTCGAACAACGGCGTGCCTCCTTCGGGCACGTCAGCCAGATCGAACAGACGGATCAATCCGACTCTCTCGTCACCCTCGACGATCCAGAACGTCCGGCTGTCGCCGTCGTCGTAGCAGCCCTCGCCGACCCGCTGCCGGACGGCGTCGGGGTCGAGCCCTGCCTGGCTGTGAAACGGCCATGCTCCCTTGATCAGAAAGTCGGCCAGGAAATCGGCGTCAGAGGCGACGAGGCGCTGGTATCTGGTGTCCACGGACCGCACCTTATGGATCGAGCGCTCTGCCCGGAACCGATTTCTCAAGGCCCCGGGCAGCACGGGAGCCACCGGCTCGGCAGCCGGCGCAGCTCGGCCCCCTGATCCCGATCCGGGTCCCGATGCCGCATCAACTCGCCGTTGCGGCCGACCCTGCTGCCGGCCGCCGTCGGCGCGCAACCAGCGCCCAGACCCCCAGCACACCCCCGGCCAGAATGACGACGATCCCGGACGCCTCGGCGCCGCCCGCCACGATGAGGCCTGTCGGCGCCGCTACGGCCTCGCCCCGCACCGCCGACAGCGAGACGGTGCCCGGTCCTCTCCCCGCCGCCTGCTGCAGCGAGGAGTCGATGGAGTTCACGCGGTTGTCGCCCATGAGGAACACGTGTCCCTCGGGAACCGTCACGTCGAAGGGCGCGATCGACGGCACCGACCGGTCCAGGACGTACGGCTCATCCAGCGGCTCCCCGTTGAGCCGGAGCCTCCCCTCGCCCGGCCGGTACTCGATCCGGTCGCCGCCGCGCGCCACCACCCTCGACAGCAGCAGCCCGTCGGGCACCCAGTCCGGCATCGATGCGAGCACCACGTCCCCGCGCCCGATCTCCAGCTCGTCGGCGGTGCCCATGGAGAACCAGCCGCTGTCTCCCGGCGTGTACGCCGGTCGCATGCTCTCGCCCGGGATGCGGTGCTTCTCGTACGCCACCTCCGGGTGCCCGGCTGACATCGCCGCGTAGGTCTTCGCGCCGACCACCAGCAGTCCGCCGACCGCCAGCAGCACGATCGCCCAGATGCCCCGTCTCCGGCCCCGCCTGCGCTCCATCAGCCCATCCCCCTCCGGAACCGTTCATGTGTGCGAAGGGAGAGTGTAGGGAACGCCATCGGACCCCTCACCAGCAGGGAGGGGCCCGACGGCTTGAGGGCGCGTATCGCGGGTAGGCGGGACGGGCATCAATCATCTGTGCCGGCGTCCGCGTCAGCCGATCGATCGGGGTGAGTCATGGTGCCGTCCGTACGAACAGCGGTTCCCGTCCTGCTGTCCATGGCCGTGGGGGCCACACTGGCGTGCGTCGGTCCCGCAGGTAGGGAAGCCGGCGGACCGCGACGGCCAGGTACCCGCCGCCGTTTCCCTGGCCCCTGGGCGCAGCGCCACGGCTACCCTCCACACGACGAACGGGCCGATCGGCGGCCCGTGCCTGCCCAAGGGCGCGTTCCTGAAGGTCTACCCGCCCGCGTCCACGGAAGCGGTACTGCTCAACACTCCCTTCCAGGTCTGCTCGAACCTCTTCACAGTCAGTCCGGTCACGGCCTGACGCCGTCAGCGGACAGGTAGACAGGTGGACAGGCAGGCAGCAGTCTCAGGTCCTGACGGATCTGGGCGGTCCGACCTCCGGGCTGTGCTCTCGGCTGGAGTGGAGGACCCGGAAGCGGTCGGGTTCCGCCGGATCTCGATCAACGACTTGGATCGGCGCCCAGGCCCATTGCCACACGCTGATGCCCGGCGTGCGGGAGAACCGGATCAGCCCGCGGGTGCCTTCGACGGCGACGCGCGGCCAGGATTCGGCAGTGCGCGCCCGGTCCGTGCCGTGAGAACGCAGCACGTCGGCGAGGACGGCGACCGTGTCGTAGCCCTCGAAGGCGACGAAGGAGGGCGCTTCGGCCAGCTGCTCGCGGAGGGCCGTCTCGACTCGTGCGCCGAGTGGGCTGAGGCGCTCGGGCAGGTAGCGCAGGAACGGGATCCCGGCGCTGTCGTCGCCCAGCGACGTCGCCCATTCGGTGAACTCCGGTTGCCCGGCCGGAGCGCCGATCATGATCTCGGCGAGGCGCTGGTCGCGGCGGACGGACCTGACGATCGACACGGCTGGCTCAGGGTGGCCGACCAGAAGAAGGAGGGCTGTCGCGCGATGGTTGACGAGTTCGTCGCACAAGGCCGTGGGGGTGAGCGTGGACATGTCGAGTTCGATGACGGTGCCGCCGCGTGGAGCGAGGTAGTCCCGCAGAATGCGGGCCCCAGCCGCCCAGTAGACACTCGGCTGGGATGCTACGGCGATGCGACGGTGGCCCGCGCCGAGGAGGAAGTCCGCGTAGATCCGCCAGCCCTGGGACTGCGCCGGGGCGATGCGCGCGACCCAGTCCGTCGGCTGTTCGGTGAGCGCGTCGAGAACCGCTGACGAGCAGAGGAACGGCAGGCCGAGGGCGTCGGCCCTGGCCGCGGCGGCCCGAGCGACGACGCTGTGATATTCCCCCGCCACGGCGGCCACGCCCAGGCGAGCCAATTCGTCCACGGCCGCCTCGGCCCTCTGCGGATCGGCCGCGGTGTCCCGGACCACCAGTTCGAGCGGTCTTCCGGCGATCCCGCCGGCGTCGTTGACTTCGCGCACGGCCAGTTCGAGTCCGGCGAGCAAGTGTCGGCCTGCCTCGGCCCAGCCGGGCCGAGTCAGCGGAACGAGTGCGCCGATCCGGACGGATGATCCGTCAGTTCGGGCCGGTCCAGGTGGTGATGGTGGCGTGTTCATGGGTTGGATTCTCTCGTGTGGCGGTCGGTCGCAGCTCAGGCGTCTCATAAGGGCGGGTGGTGACCTCCCGGCGCATCACCAGGGCACTTCGCCGGCGTCCTCGAAGAACCCGCCGGTCGGGCCGTCGTCGGGCAGGGTCGCGAGCTTGATGGCGATCGCGGCGCCCTGTTCGGGGGTGCGCACGCCGCGGAAGCCATTGAGGTCGGTGGCGACGTAGCCGGGGCAGCCGACGTTGATCAGGATGTTCGTGCCGCTCAGCTCCCGGGCGTACTGGACGGTGACGGCGTTCAGGAACGTCTTGGACGGGGAGTACGCCGCGGCCACCGGCCCGGGCGGCTGCTCACCAGCGGTCCCTGACTGCCGGGTGAGGGAGCCCACGCTGCTGGACATGTTCACGATCCGGGGTGAGGCGGAGCGGCGCAGCAGCGGCATCATCGCGTTGGTGACGCGGATGACGCCGATCACGTTGGTCTCCACGACCGTTCGGATGGTGTCGGGATCGACCCGGGTGGGCTCCTGCGGCATGCCACCGGTGATGGCGGCGTTGTTGACGAGCACGTCGAGGTGCCCGGCCCGCTCCTCGATCAGCCGTGCGGCGGCGGTCGCGCTCGCGTCGTCGGTCACGTCCAGCGGTACGCCGAACGCGTCGACGCCGGCCGCGCGCAGTTTCTCCACCGCGGCCCCACGGCGCTGATCGTCGCGGGCGCCGACGCCGACGGTCCAGCCGAGGGCGCCCAGGCCTGCGGCGATCTCGTAGCCGATTCCCTTGTTCGCGCCGGTGACCAGCGCAATCGTTCGTTCGCTCATGGGACTCATGCTGCCTCGGACCCGGGTGCGAGGTCCAAGACCGATGGGGTGGGCGGCGATACCGTCCGGGTATGGATCCCGAGTACCGTGGCCGTATGGAGACCCGGGAACTGCGCTATTTCGTCGCGGTCGCTGAAGAGTTGCACTTCGGGCGCGCCGCGCAGCGGCTCGGGATCGCACAGCCGCCTCTGTCACGGGCGATCCAGCAGCTCGAACGCCGGCTCGGGGCAACGTTGCTGGATCGGACCAGCCGCACCGTCACGCTGACCGAGGCCGGCGCGGTGCTGCTGGCGGAGGGCCGGACGGCCCTCGACGCGGTCGACGCCGCCGAGCGCCGGACCCGCCGCGCCGCCCTATCCGCGAGCGGCCGTCACGGCCTGGTCCTGGTCACGAAAGCCAGCGCGTCCAGCGAACTGCTGGCGAAACTGCTCGACGCGTACGCCGCCGAACCCGGCGCGGTGCCCGTCGACGTCATCCTGTGCGGTCCGGCCGAACAGGGACGGCTGTTGCGCGAGGGCCGGGCCGATGTGGCGCTGCTGTACCGGCCGTTCGACTCGACGGCCGGGTTCGACACCGAAGAACTCAGCACGGAGGGCCAGGTCGTGGTCCTGCCGGCCGGGCATCTGCTCACCGTCCGGCCCCATGTGCACATGGCCGACATCGCCGGGCTGCCGGGCCTGCCCCTGCCACGCTGGCCCGACCCCGACGGCTCCTACCCGCCCGGCCCCGGCCCGCAGGTCCGCGACCACGCGCAGTTGTTGCAGCTCGTCGCGCTCGGCCGTGCTTGCGCGGTCTCACCGGAGTCGTGCCGATCCCAACTGCACGACGATCTGGCCGCCGTGCCCGTGCTGGACGCGCCGACGGTCACCACCGTGATCGCCTGGCCACCGTCCAGCCGGTCCAGAGCCATCGCCGATCTCGTTCGGACTGCGGCACGTCTCACCGGTGTGTGGACCGCGGACAGCGCTGGGCGGACGGTGCAGGCATCTTGACGCGGCCGTACCGTGCGCCTTGAATCAAGTAGTGAACGAAGGGGCCCGGAGGGGCCTGCCCTTGCATTCGTTCCCTGACGTCAAATTGTCATGCGCATGTCTTTCGTGATCCCCACACTCGAATCGATGTGATGACCGTGCACCCCACCTGGCACCGGCGCGCGCTCTTGTGCGCCCTCGCCCTCGTCTGCTGGGGCGGTCTGGCCGCCCCCGCCACCGGCGCCGCCGAGCCCGCCCCCACGCCTCGGGCCGGCGCGGCCGTGACCTTCTCCGACGACTTCGACGGACCGGCGGGAGCCGCCGTCGACCCCGGCAAGTGGCAGACCGAGACCGGTGACAACGTCAACAACCATGAGCGGCAGTACTACACGGAGGGCAACCGCAACGCCGCCCTCGACGGGCAGGGCCACCTGGTCATCACCGCCCGCCGGGAGAACCCGTCCAACTACACCTGCTGGTACGGCCGCTGCGAGTACACCTCGGCCCGCCTCAACACCGCAGGCCGTTTCACGCAGGCGTACGGACACGTCGAGGCGAGGCTCAAGGTGCCGCGGGGCCAGGGCATGTGGCCCGCCTTCTGGATGCTCGGCGACGACATCGGCCAGGTCGGCTGGCCCAACTCCGGCGAGATCGACGTGATGGAGAACGTCGGCTTCGAACCGTCGACCGTGCACGGCACCCTCCACGGCCCGGGCTACTCCGGCTCCGGCGGCATCGGGGCGGCGTACTCCCTCCCCGGCGGCCAGGCCTTCGCCGACGCCTTCCACACCTTCGCCGTCGACTGGGCCCCCGACTCCGTCACGTGGTCCGTCGACGGCGCCGTCTACCAGCGGCGGACCCCCGCCGACCTGGGCGGGCGCAGCTGGGCGTTCAACAAGCCGTTCTTCCTGATCCTCAACCTCGCCGTCGGCGGCTACTGGCCCGGCGATCCCGACGGCAGTACGGCCTTCCCCCAGCAACTGGTGGTCGACCACGTCCGAGTCACCTCGTACGACGGCGGCACCGGCGGCCGGACCGGCCGGATCAGCGGGCTCGCCGGCAAGTGCGTCGACGTGGCCGGGGCGAACCCGGCCAACGGCACCCCGGTCCAGCTCTACGACTGCAACGGAACCGGCGCTCAGCAGTGGACCCTCGGCTCCGACGGGACCGTACGGGCGCTCGGCAAGTGCCTCGACGTCGCGAGCGGCGGCACCGCCGACGGGTCGCAGGTCCAGCTCTACGACTGCAACGGAACGGGGGCCCAGCGCTGGGCGGTGTCCGGGGCCCGCGACCTGGTGAACCCGCAGGCGGACAAGTGCCTCGACGTCACCGGCGGCAACTCCGCCAACGGGACGCGGCTACAGCTCTGGACCTGCACCGGGGCCGCGCAGCAGAAGTGGACGGTACCGGCCGGCTGAGTCCGTGGGCGACGGGTTCGATTCGGGCCGCGGGACCGGGAACCGCACAGGGGCGGGGGCCCGTCGTCTCATTCATGATCGATACCACGGACCTGACAGTCGAACAGCTTGCCGATGCCTGGCGGAACGTCCACAGCACCTCCCCGGCGGACGAGGCGGATCCCCTCGTGATGGACTGCGCCCGTCGGCTCGCGGCCGATCCGGGTGGGGAGCAGGCGCACGTGTGGGTGTACGGGCTGGTGGGGATGTCGGGCTACCTCGCGTGGCGTCCGGGGAGGGCGGCCGAGCTCGCCGCCCTCGATGCCCTTCGCGCCGCGGCGAAGGAGTTGGGCGGCCGACCCTGCTCCCACGACGATCACCCGTACGAGGCCGAGATGGACGCGATGGAGGACGAGGTCTGGCTCGGCGACAACGGGCTGCTGACCGGCGAACTCGCGGCGGGGGAGGGGGAGCCCGCACCCGATGCCGCGCGGGTGCTGTGTCCGGGCAACGTGGCGGGCTGGGCGCGGCTCGTCGCCGATGTGATGGCCCCGCTCACCGTCCGTCGCGTTCCCGTGGGAGCGCCGGTGTACCACCAGAGCTGCATCCAGACCCTCTCGGGCATCGTGAACGACTACCCCTACTGCGATCCGCACGAGGTGCTGACGGACGAAGCCGCCGACCTTCCCTCGCGTCCGACCCGCGGGGTGCTGGCCGGCTACCTCGTGACCATGAACGCCACCTGCTGGTACGCGGCGTCGGAGCGGATCACCGACCGCTCGGTACTGGACGCGATGATCGAGGGCGTCCGCGGCGCCCTCCCGCTGCTGCGCGACGATGAGTGCGCCCATGACTCCGGCGACCATCCCGATACCGGCGACGCGGACTACCTGAACCAGGTCGGCTACTTCCTGCGCAGCCCGGGCGGCCGTGCCGAGATAGCCGAGTACTACGGGTGGGACGACGAGGACGAGGAGTACGCCGAGGGGGACGCCGAGGAAGAGGCCCTGGACGCCTGGGTGTGCCCCGAGTTCCTGCGGGGCCTGGCGGAGCAGACGCTCAGCACGCTGACGGAGGCTCTGGAGTCGTTCGAGACGGCACAGGACGACGAGCCGAGCGAACAGACGCAATCCGCCTGACGGCCCGCGGCGCCCCCTTTCGACTCACGCGGCGGCCCCGACCCCCCCGCTGCGCGAGCACCCGTGTCTTCATCTCGCGTCTGTGGACAGGGCCTCGCGGAACACTCGTGCGGAGCGCGGGTTCTTGCTGCACTGCCACACGCCGTGCGGGCAGTAGTCGGTGATGCTGTGGTAGAGCGGCTTGTGCTCCGCGATCCATCCCAGCATGTCCCGCATGTACTCGGCGTTGTCGCCGTTGCGGAACAGCCCCCACTCGGGGTACGAGATCGGCTTCCCGTGCTCCTTCGCGAAGTCGACCTGCTGCTGGAGCCCGTAGGGCTGGTTGACCTGCTCGTCGAAGGAGTCGCCGGGCGGCTGGTCGTACGAGTCCATGCCGATGATGTCGACCACGTCGTCGCCGGGGTAGCACCTGGTCCAGGCGATCGCGTCACCGCCGCGGTTGGGCGCGAAGTCGAAACGGAACCGCTGCCCCTCCACGGAGCGCATGGCGCCCACGATGCTCCGCCAGTACCTCTTCCAGTTCTCGGGGTCGGGCCGGCACCGGTGGGTGTAGTTGAAGCCGTTCATCTCCCAGCCGAGCACGATCACCGTGTCCGGCATCCCGAGGGCGACCAGACGCTTGGCCAGCCGGCGGAAGTGGTGGTCGTACTCACCGTGCGCGCCGGAACGGAGCAGCTCGGCGACCCGGCCGTCGGGGACGCCGGCCTCGTTGCGCTCCAGCATGGGCACGTTCAGTACGAACAGCCGATCGGCTCTCGCCTTGCGCCACCGTGCCCAGCTGAGCAGGGAATCGGGTGCCCCCTCGATGTTCGACCAGGTGTCGCCGGGCAGGTAGGTGTGCCCGGCGCGCAGCTCGGCGCCCCCGAGCCAGCGCGAGAGTTCCCGCATCCTCTCGACGCCGGGGGAGCCGTAGTGGAGATAGGCGCCCACGGCGACCTCAGGCCCGGCGTCCCTGCCGGAAGCCTCTTGCGGCGGCCTGGCGAGGGCGCCTCCGGTGACGAGCAGGCCGACAGCGACCGTACTCGCGCAGGCGCCCGCCAGCCAGCGGACCCGATGGGACATGACTCCTCCACGAGCTTCGCGAACCGATGTGACCTTGGAGCGACGTTAGGCATCTCATCCGACTCATGGCCTGCCCGGTGTCCCGATGCTGGGCCATTCGCGGCAGCCGACCGCCTTCGCTTGGCCCGATCAGGTGAAGGCCGCCACCCTCATCCGCACGTCGGTGAGGATAGGAGCGGCAGCCGGTCGTACCCTCTCGGGCGCACCTCGATGGCTTCCTCACCGTGTTCAGGACATCTCACGGCCCTCACCATGTCGGATCTGGGGCATTGCGCGGGACCGTCCACGACGGGTGCGTGTTGACCTGCGCCACGGTGGCCTGGGCCAGCTTCTTGTAGCGGTTCGCGATCTTCTCGGCCTGGCCGTCGGGTAGTGTCCCGCCGCGCTCTGCGGCTCGTGCGGTGATCGCTTCCGGCCCCGCATCCCGGTTGGCCCGTACGACCGCGTTGACCGTCGGTCGGCGCACCTGGTCGTAACGGCGCAGCGCGGCCACGGGGTCGCGTTCCCGTGCCAGGCACCAGGCCAGCACACGGGCGTCGACGATGGACTGCGAGCCGCCGTTCATGCCCATCGGGAACATCGGGTGTGCGGCGTCACCGAGCAGGGTGACGCGTCCGAAACTCCAGCGCGGCAGCGGGTCGCGGTCGAGCATCGGATACTCGTAGATCGCTGAGGAGCGCTCGGCCAGCGTCTCCAGGTCGATCCACGGCAAGTCCCAGTCGGCCAGCCCGGCGAGGGCCTCCGTGGGCGTGATGCGACGGTTCGAGCGGTCCAGCGGTTCGGCGGGCTGCCGGTGCCGTACCTCAAGCACCCAGTTCAGCAAGGCTTCGTCACCCCCGTTCACCGGGTCCTCGATCGGATAGGCGACGAACTTCGCCCCGGGGGTGCCGCCGGCCACCACGATCGAACGGCCGTCGAGGATGTGCGGGTACGGTGCGACCCCGCGCCACATGTGGACGCCGTTCCAGTTCGAGGGGCCCTCGTCGGGGTAGAGCTGGGCGCGGACTACAGAGTCGATGCCGTCGGAGCCGACCAGCAAGTCGGCTTCTTCCACCCACGGTTCACCGCTCGTCCGGTCCAGGAAGTGGGCCCGAATGCCGCCCGTCGTCTCCTCGAAGCGCTGGAACAGCCGGCCGGTGCGGACGGAGTCCGGCCCCAGGCGCTCGTGCACCGCCGCCAGCAACATGACGTGCAGGCGGCCGCGGTGCACGGAGTACTGCGGCCACTGGTAGCCGGCCGCCATTCCGAGCGGCTCCTCCCACACCGGTTCGCCCGCCCGGTCGCGGTAGCTCAGCCGCTGCGGGGGCACCGCGATCGCGGCCAACTCGTCGGCCAAGCCGAGTTCGGCGAGCTCCCGGACGGCGTGCGGCAGCAGGTTGATCCCGACGCCCACCGCCTCGATCGTCCGTGCCGCCTCGCTCACCCGCGGCTCGAAGCCGGCGGCGTGCAGGCTCAGGGCGCAGGTCAGCCCGGCGATGCCGCCCCCCACCACACTGACCCTCATCCGTCGTTGCCTGCCTTCCGTCGACACGACAGCACCCTAGGCCAGCTGTCCCTGACCGGTGACGGAGAATCTTGAAATCCACCGCCGCTCAGGCACTCGCCGTGCTTCGGTGCCGCTGGAACGGAGGTCACGTTCCGCAGGTCGCGGTCGCCGGCCAGGCCCATGCGGCCCGGGTTCCGCGTCACCGGCCGGTGGTGCCAGGCATTTCACGCACGCCCTGGGGCACGTCATCCGCCGCAGCGTCCTCGGCCTCCCAGCGCAGCAGGTCGCCCGGCTGGCACTCGAGCACCTCGCAGAGCGCGGCGAGCGTCGCGAACCGCACCGCCTTGGCGCGGCCGTTCTTGAGTACCGCCAGGTTGGCGGGAGTGATCCCGACGCGGTCCGCGAGCTCGCCCACGGACATCTTCCGCCTGGCCAGCATCACGTCGATGTCGACGGCGATCGGCATCAGATCACCTCGTCCAACTCGGCCCGCATCTGCGACGCTTCGACGTCACGCGCGACGGCCTGGGCGAGCAGCATCCGCAGCACGAGCACCAAGAGCGCGACTCCCAGGATGGCCACGCCGACCCCGCCCATGATGACGGTGACGCCCGGGTCCTCCCGCTGGCCCGGCGCATTGATGGCGGTGACCGCGAACCACACGAGGGCAGCCGCCGCGATCGAGCCGATCACGATGTCCACGTACCGGAAGGCGGCGTCGGAGAACACGGTTCCACGGCGCACCATGGTCACCAGCCGCCACACGCAGACCAGGGCGACCTGGACCGACACCATGCCCAGGATCGTGATCAGGCGCAGCGGCGTCAGCGGGAGCGACCCGTCCTCCGGATCGGTGGCCAATGCCCACACCATCAATACCTGTACGAACGTGGTGCCGGCGAGCACCACCACGAGCACGGCGCGCAGCGCACCCACTGTCAGCTTTCCCATGACGCATCCTTCCATCGAGTTGCGATGGGAATCTATCGAATCTCGATAGGTCGAGCAAGGGGACGCGGAGCCCACCGCCCGCCCGACGTAGGCGCCGATCACCTAGCCCGCGGCGACCTCGGTCCGCACGCACACCGCGTAGACGGCCCGGGTGCCCCCTCAACGAACGCGGCTGGCTCCCTGCGCGGGATGCCGGCGCCGTGGCAGCCGGAACGGAGATGGCTCGCCGATCAACGTGATCGGGGCCTGCGGCCCGGTCAACGAGTGGCTTCTCGAAGTACCACCGGTCGAGACCATGCAACCGTGACCTTGGGTGAGGGTCGAGCGCAGGTTCCGGGAGTTGGTCTGGCCGGAGGCCGAAGACCTCGTGGTCGAGACGGTGGGCGTCGTCGGGGACTCGGTGCTGGTCGAGAGGGGACAGACCTGCTTCCCTCGATTCCCCACCCGCGGTGCGCCGGCTTGCCACGGACAGTCGGCGGTCGCTGACGAGATCTGAAGAAGCCAGCCGACTGGATCGCGCCGAGCCGGCTGTCCTGTTCCTACTCGCGCATGCCTGCGGCTTCGACCGCCCGTCGGCGGGTCGCCCGTCCGGTCGCCCCGGAGGCGGTGACGACGGTGACGACGGCGCAGAGCGCGACGGTCTCCAGGACCTGCGCCCACGGGATCACCGTCGGCGCGTCGGCCACGAGTTTGTTCAGCGAGACGTGCTGGGTCGCCGCGGCGAGTCCGGTCGCCACGGCGGCGAGCACGGTGCCGACGACCACCGCCACGGCGGACTCGGCTGCGGCGACCTTCACGATCTGGCTGCGTACCGCACCGGCCAGCCCGAGCAGGGCGAACTCCCGCCGCCGCCCGGCCATCGCCATGATCAGGGTGTTGGCGACCGCGATCAGCGCGTAGGCCAGCGCGATCCCCAGGATGACCACCGCGGCGTTGTCCGTCTGCTCGGCGGCGTGCGCGCGCTGGGTCTCCAGGTAGTCGCCGTAGGTCAGGACGCGCGCGCCGGAGCCGGCCAGCGCCTGGTTCACCGCGGCCGTCTGCTGCTCGTCGAGCGGCCGGCCCACGCCCGCCGTCGAGTCGAGGTAGACCCGGCTCGGCATCACCGCGCCGGTCAGCGACGCGGACACATAGGTGTCGTCGCCGGTCAGACCGCGCGCGGCCACCGCCGCGATGACAGTGGGGACCTTCTCGCCGGTCGGCAGCAGCGTGACAACCTGGTCCCCTGCCGACAGGCTGTTGGACTGGGCCGCGTGCTCGTCGATGACCAGGAAGTTCTCGGGCGGCGAGGCGAGCGAACCGGAGAGCACGGGCGGCGTGATGGTGGTGCCCAGCGCCGCTGCGGGCACCGCGTCGGCGCTCAGCGAGTCGATCTGGTCTCCCTGGGCGGTGCCGATCCGGATGTTCATCGAGGTGGCCGGGGTGACCCGGACCCCGGGCACGGCCGACAGCCGCACCAGCGTGCGGGCGTCGATCCCGGATCCGCCGGGCACGACCACGTCCGCCGCCTGGATCTCCTGCCGCTGGCGGGCGAGGACCGCCGCGTCACCGGACTTCTGCATCGTCAGCAGGGTGCCGACCAGCCCGACGGCCACCACGATCGGCGCCACCGTGGCGGCCGTACGCCGCCGGGAGGTGAGGATGTTCTCGCGCACCAGCAGCGGGCCTGCCTTGGCCGAGCCGCGCAGCGGGCCGATCAGCAGCCGGGTGACCGGACGCAGCAGGATTGGCGCCAGCAGGGTGACCGCCCCGACGTAGAGGAGCGGCACAGCCTCGTACTTGCGGGCACTGGCCGCCAGATACGGCGCGGTCCGGGAGATCGTGATCCCCGCGACGACCGCGCCGATCAGCATCCCGACCCCCAGCAGCCAGCGGATCGGCGTCATCCCGCGACGCTCCACCACGCTCTCGCGCAGCACCTCGATCGGCCGGATCAGCGAGACCCGGACCAGAGTGGCGGCCGAGCCGGCCAGCGCTGCGGCCACGCCGATGACGAAGGAGATCAGCAGCGGCAGCGGGTTGAAGGGGATGGTGAACCAGGAGGGGGCGACGTCGTGGTCGAGCATCCAGGAGCGCAGCGGCACGGTGCACAGCGGGGCGAGGACACAGCCGGCGACCGCCGCCGCCAGACCGATCAGCAACGCCTCGCCGAGCACCATGCGCCGCACCTGCCGCGGCGCGGCACCCACCAACCGCAGCAGCGCCAGCTCGCGGCGGCGCTGCTCGGTGGCGAAGGCGAAGGTCGCGATGACGACGAACACCGCGACGCACACCGCGAGTCCGGTCGTACTGCCCGCCATCGCCTGGGCGTTGGCCAGCGCCTGGGCGCCGCCGGTGGAGTCGGGGTCGACCCGGGTCAGGTCGTGGCCGCTGAGGACCACGGCCCGGCCGCCCACGAGAGCGGACAGCTGATCCGCCTTCTGGCCGCTGACCAGCGCGTTGACACCGGGCGACAGGCGCTGCGCCTCGGCACCGCTGAAGAAGACCGCGTTCTCGAACCAGAGCGCGTCGGTGACGCCCACCACCCGGTAGCGCCCGGCGCCGTCGGAGGTGACAGCCTCGGCCTGCCGCCCGATCAGCGACTGGGCGCCGCCGGCGACGACGATCTCGTCCGGGGCCTGCGGCGCGCGCCCGGCCACCAGGTGGTAGCCCGCGAAGGCGGCCGAGGACCAGGGGTGGCCGGTCGTCCCTGCGGAACCGGGGTTCAGCCGTACCGGGAAGCTACGGTCGGCGGTGGCCTTCCCGGCCTCGGTCACCTTGGTCACGACGTCGGCCGGCAGCACCGCGGGGGCCTTCATCGGGCGCCCCTGGAAGCCCTGCGGCGCGATCACGGTCGAGGCTTCCTTGAACCGCTGCGGCCCCGGGTGCGGCGTGCCGAAGGTGGCCGCCAGGGTCAGCGTCATCATGCCGATCATCGTCGTGCCGAGGGCGAGGGCGAGGAAGGCGCCCACGAAGCCCATCAGACGGTGCCGCAGGGTTGCTGCGGCGATGCTCAGCACGGCTTCGTCTCGCTCTCGCCAGGCTCCAGCACGGCCATCCGCCGGGCCACGGTCTCGGCCGTCGGGTCGGACAGCTCGCCGGTCACCCTGCCGTCGGCGAGGAAGACCACCCGTTGCGAGTACGAGGCGGCCACCGGGTCGTGGGTGACCATGATCACCGTCTGTCCGTGCTGCTCGACGACGCCGCGCAGCAGCGCCAGGACCTCACGCGCGGTACGCGAGTCCAGCGCGCCGGTCGGCTCGTCCGCGAAGATCACCTTGGGTCTGGTCACCAGCGCCCGCGCGATCGCGACACGCTGCTGCTGACCACCCGACAGTTCGGCGGGCCGGTGCTCGCCGCGCTCGGCGAGACCGACCTCGGCCAGCCCCTTGTCGATCGCCGCCGGGTCGATAGGGCGCCCGGCCAACCGCAAGGGAAGTTCGACGTTCTGTCGAGCCGTCAATGCCGGTATCAGGTTGAAGGACTGGAAGATGAAGCCCATGTGCTCGCGGCGCAGCTCGGTCAGCGCCCGCTCGGACAGCGTGTGCAGCGGCGCGCCATCCAGAAGGATCTTGCCCACGTCGACCCGGTCCAGGCCCGCCGCGCACTGCAGCAGCGTCGACTTGCCCGAGCCCGAGGGGCCCATGATGGCGGTGAAGGTGCCTGCCGCGAAGTCGATGTCCACCCCGTCGAGCGCCTGCACCTGGCTGTCGCCGCGGCCGTACGTCTTGTGCACACCGGTCAGGCCGACGATGCCGCCCACGCTCGCCACTCCGGCGCACGACAGACCTGAAACCCGCCCCTCACCGGAAGAGTGTGACGACACTGCTCGAGCCTTGTTTCGGAACACTGTTCGCCTTCTCCAGGGGGAATCGGTCAGGGCATCAGTCACCCGCCGCGTCGACGCTACGGCCCTGTGCGGCGTCGACGGCTCCGGACTGTCCCTGATCTCGGCCCTGAGAAACCCCTGATCGAAGGAGGCGGGACGCGTGGGGTCCATCGATGCGCGCGCACCCGAGTGGGGAACGAAGAGCGTGCCTGGGGATTTTCGCGGCTCTGGCCGGAGTTCCGTGAAGTCCCAGGTCAGGAGCCGAGCGAGGGAACGCTCCGGCGGGGCATGTCTCGCTGGTGGGTCTGCTCGCCGGACGATGTGCGGTTGGAGGCCGTGGAGTTCACGGCGAGGTGTTGGTAGCGGCCGCGTGCGGTCCGCCGCCCAGGTGTCCGGGGTGCCGTGCCCGGGCTCGACGGGTGCATTCCTGCTATGAGCGTTGTCTCGACGACCGCGTACGCCTCCCCGTCTCATACGGACCGACACATCGCTCTGGGACTCGCTGGTGTTCGACTGGATCGACGACGTGGACGTCGAAGCGGTGACCGCCGCCTGCGGCACCGTCGACGTGGCGGCGAGAGGACGCGCGCCCGAGGCGAACTGCCCGGACTGCGGTGGGTTCTCGGGCCGGCCGTCCAGCGGCCGCGTCAGGCGTCGCGGTAGCAGAGCTCATGCCGGCTCCGCCCCGCACGCCCAGCCCCGCAAATCTTTCGGTGGCACCTGCAGAGAGGCGGCGAGGGTGCCTCAATTCAGGCGAGGATCGAGGTAGTTGGGACCCCGAGGACCCCGCGGACGGCCCGGTCGGCGAACTCGGTGTCGTACGGGGCTTGCCCGGCGAATGCGATCACGACCCCTTCGAGGGCGCCGAGCAGAGCGAGCGCCGTTTGCCGGGGCGGCGGCCCCGGTGGAATGGCGCCGCTCGCGCGTGCTTCGGTGATCCAGGCGGTGCACTCCTCATGGAGGCGGTGCGTGATGTCCGCGATCGCCCTGCCGCCAGGGTGGTTCTGCTCGGCGAACTCGACACGCAACGTCATCAGCACGCGGGCTACGTCCCGGCGGACTTCGGCGTTCCAGGTCTCGTCCACCCATTGCACTCGCTCGCGACCCGCTCCGGCACCATTCGGGCGCTCAGCACCATAGCCCGTCCCGACTACGCGGACGTCTTCACACTCACAGCACCGAACGCCGGAACGCGCACCAGCGAACAGTGGGCCCGCGCCGTCTTCGAAGACGCCCTCGGCTTCCTCCCGGCACTGATCGTCCGGCGGATCCTCATCGGCCTGCGCCTCGGGTGGAGGCGGTCACCAGGACGGGTGGCGGGCTGGCGGATCGCCGCCCGCGGCAACGACTGGGTCCGTATGGAGGCCCACTCCTGGATGAGGGCCGGCAGGGGAGCGCGTCTCGGGGGCGGCGACCGAGGTGCGTTGGTCTCCGGGGTCGGCACGGCCCTGCGAGGAGCGGGGCGGGGAGCGGTCCCGCGTCGAGGCCGACCGCGCTGCCCGGCGGGCGGCACGGTACGCCGGACAGCGCGGGCTCTGGGACATGACGAGATCTCGTTCAGGAGCATCCGCAGGGTGAGGCTGTGCTTCCGGCCCGCTTCCCGTCCCTCCTCGCGGGGGCCGATCCCTTGACATCGTGCGACTGTTGTGGCTGGTCAGGGCGGTGTACGGGCCTTTCTGACCCTGGGTCATAGTGGGTGCCATGGACTATGACGTAGTAGTGGCCGGAGGCGGCCCGGTCGGACTGATGCTGGCCTGCGAGCTCCGGCTCGGAGGCGCGCGCGTGGCCGTCCTGGAGCGCCTCACCGAAGTGAATCCGACGATCAAGGGCGGGGCCATCACCACGCCCAGCGCCGAGGTGCTCTACCGCCGGGGCATGCTGCCCGAGCTGGCCGAGGTGCAGCGGCAGACGATGGACCGCTTCCGGGCGTTCATGCGCGAGCGGAGCGGCGGGGACGGAGGCGGGGCCGCGAACCAAGGGCTCGGGTTCGTCGGGCACTTCGCCGGGATCATGCTGCGCGCCGACCTGGTCGACCGTACGGAGCCGGGCCTCGGCGACGCCGGACCCGCCGCCGAGATCGCCTTCGTGGCGCAGCAGGACATCGAGCGGCTGCTCGGCGGGCGGGCAGCCGAGCTCGGCGTCGACGTGCGCCGGGGGGTGGAGCTGACCGGCTTCGACGCGGACGAGGAGGCCGTCACCGTACGGACGAGCGGCGGGGCGATACGGGCCGGCTGGCTCGTGGGCTGCGACGGCGGCCGCAGCACGGTCCGCAAACTCGCGGGCTTCGAATTCCCCGGTACGGACCCGGAGATCACCTGCCACCAGGCGGTCGTGGAGATGACCGGCGCCGAGGACCTGAAGATCGGCTGGGCCGCCACCGATACCGGGGTGTACGCACACGGGCCGATGCCCGGCCGCATCGTCACCGTGGAGTTCGACGGCCCGCCGGCCGACCGGGACGCGCCGGTCACCGCCGAAGACCTCCAGGCGCGGCTGCGCCGCGTATCCGGCGTCGACGTCACGATCACCGCGGTGCCGACCGCGACCCGCTTCACCGACCACGCCCGCCAGGTCACCGAGTACCGCAAGGGCCGGGTGCTGCTGGCGGGCGACGCGGCGCACGTGCACTCGGCGTTCGGGAGCCAGGGGCTGAGCCTGGGCATCGGTGACGCGATGAACCTCGGCTGGAAGCTCGCCGCGGTGATCGGCGGCCGGGCGCCGGAAGGGCTCCTGGACACGTACACCTCCGAGCGGCACCCGGTCGGCGCGTGGGTCCTGGACTGGACCCGGTCCCAGGTCGCGGCCATGCGCCCGGACCCGCAGTCCCGGGCCCTGCGCGAGATCGTCAGCGACCTGGCGGAGACGGTCGTGGGCACCACGTACCTCACCGCGCGGCTCAACGGCGCCGGGGTGCGGTACGAGCTGCCGGGCGGGCACCCGCTGACCGGCCGCAGCGCCCCGGACCTCGAACTCACCGACGGCGGCCGCCTCGCGGACCACCTCCACGGCGGCCGGGCGCTCCTGCTCGACCTCACCGACGACCCGGAGCTCCGGGCCCTGGCCGCAGGGTACGCCGACCGCGTCGACATCCTGACGGCCGGCTGCCCGGACCGGCCGGAACTGGCGGCCGTCCTCGTCCGTCCGGACGGCTTCACGGCCTGGGCGGCCGACGCGGGGGCGCAGGCGCCTACGTCGACGGCCGGGCTGGCGGAGGCGCTGCAGGAGTGGTTCGGAGTGCCGGAGGGCGCGCTGACGCCGGGCTGATCCGCCGCTCAGGGTGGGGCGGGGGGTGTGAACTGCGCCCCCTGCCCCTGCCCCCTGCCCGCTGTGTTCGTGCTCTCCCACGAGTGTCGGTATCCCAGCGGTCCCCGGTGTACGGGCGGACCGGGGGGCCGGCTGTTGCCGACCCCGCGCTCGATCTCGGTTCGTGCCGGGCGAACGCGGCCCCGGACCGGTGGCCCAGGCCGCTCAGAGGGCCGTCAGCGAGTAGGCCGGCAGCGGCGTGTTGCCTCGGTCCTTCGCCAGGGACCGAAGCACGTCCGCTTGGCTGAGTACCAGGTCCCGTACCGCTTGCGGCAGCTCAGCCATCCGGTCGTCGTTTTCGAGCAGTGCCGTGCAGGCGGCCACCTCCCAGTCGCCGTCCTGGAGGCCGGTTGTGTCGATGGCCTGCCCCGGGGCGGGGGCCCAGCCCGTCGCGGGGAGAACCCGGAGCAGGCTTTCGTGTGAGAACGGGGTGCGCACATTGCCTTCGCCTCGCGACCCGCCGGCCTCGATGTGACCCTGGATCAGGACGGATAGCAGATGGGGCAGTTGATCGGCTGACCGGGTTGTGAGGTCCCACTCGGCGAAACACAGGCTCCGCGCCCAGTGGCGGACCCGGGCGAGGGTCTGCCGCAGCTGATCCAGGGAGGCGAAGTACCAGGAGCAGTGGGCCAGGACGGCGTAGTCGAACCCGCTGTCGGGGAAGGTGACCGCCTCGTCGAGGACGTCCAGGCCGAAGCGGAAGTCGATGCGGGAGCCCAGCGGCGTCGCCCTGAGGTGTTCTGCCGACTGCCCCAGGGTGACCGGGCTGCCGTACGACGGATCCGCGATGTCGACGGCGACCACCCGGCCCTGCGGGCCGACGGCCTCGGCGAGGACCGCCGTCATGTCGCCCTGCCCGCATCCGACTTCCAGGACCGAAGCTCCGATGGGGATGCCCCAGCTGGAGACGAGTGCGGCCCGGTAGCGGGTCTGGGCCAGCTGGACATCGGGGCTCACCTCGGCGGCGGCCATGGCGGCCGCGATCGAGGGTGCCTTCGCCATCAGATCGGTCTTGTTCACAGAATCCTTCGTCGTGCGCTTCGGGTGCCCGTCATGCCGAGCGGGTCGGGGGTCGGCTCCGCTCGTTGACCCTCAAGAACTACAGGACCGTCGGCGGGATGCGGGCGGCCACGGAGAGGGCGGAGTCCAGGGTGTGTGTCCGAGTGGTCTGCTCGGGCCAGGTGGGGCCGACCAGCCAGCAGGCGGGAACAGCTCCCGGTCATCGCCCGGTTGGTGCAGGCCGACTCAGCGTGCTGAAGGTTCCCGCCGTGGCGTGTACGCGGCCATCTACTCGGCCGTCTCCTCGGGAGAAAGACGAGTGATCTTCTTTCCCGCTTCGGTTTCGACCAGGGTCAGCGCGCCGATCCAGTTCCCGTCATCGGGATACTCCCAGTTGGCCGCGTCAGCGAGGACCGCCGGCAGATGATCACGAGGTACCCGATCGCCCGGCTGGCAGCCGTCCTCCCCGGACGGAGAGACCCACGGCGCCATCCGACGGACCTCAATCCATCCACGATCGATGAGAGCGAGCAAGGTCCCAGCCAGTTCGCTGACCGGCCGGGCCTGGTCCGCTTCGTCGAGGTCACCCCACACACCGGCGAGGATGTCGCTCTCGTACGAGTTGACCATGAAGGCTTCCTCGGTCTTGGTCAAAGCCTCCCACTCACGCCTGCTCACTTATCGATCATCGCAGAGCAACCCGGTGATCGTTTCCGATTCCGGCCCTGGGTTCTTTCCGCAGCTGGTCGACGGCTACCTGCCGGTTCGGGTACGGAATCTGGCATACCGGCTCGTGCTTCTGCAGCGGCCGGACGCGCCGACGCCCTGGAATCGAACCGGCCCACGGCCTGAGCCACAGCCGGATCGAGGCTCGGCTGCCACGGCGCCGACGGTTGGCCCGCTGGTCCCTCGAAGCGAGGCGCGGGACCCCGGACGAAGGCCGGTCCCGGCGCCGCGCCCCTGGGGCGAGCCTGGCACGGCCGGCGCCGGACCGCTCTGCTTGCAGGGCATCCCTTACGTGGTGCACCACGTCCTGCTCGCTCGCCGAGTCAACCGGCCGGCGAGCAGGACTGGTCGCGCACATGGGGATTGCCCGCTACCACCGGACTGTGGTGTCAGTACCAGACGTACAGATAGATGGGCAGGACGGGCCCGGGCAGGCCGATAACGCACTTGTAGACGAGGCCCGTAGCCTTTCCGGCGTTCTCGCAAGAGGAGGGCGCGTTGTAGTAAGTGCTGTGGTAGTGCCAATCGGCTGCGGCGGCCTGCGTGTCGTTGGGCGCGGCCTTGGCCGACTGCGCGGGCTCGGCGGCCTGGGCAGTCACGGCGGTTCCTCCCAGGGCGAGTGCAGTCCCCAGGGTCAGACCTATCAGTGCATGACGCTTGCGCACGCTGTATCCCCTCTCCCTTGGCCATAGTGCTGTGGAGCCTGCGGCGAGCATCCCGTGAAGTGCCCGGGATTTGTTGGTGAATGGAGCCTCGCTTCTGCGTCGGCCGCAGGCTCCCTTTCGCGGCGGGAAACCCCAAACGGCGTCATAAGAACCGCAAACCGTCCTCCACCCACTCTTCAAAGTGAGTGAAGGCCGCTCTTTGTGACCAGTTAACAAACCGAAGGCGCTTGGTGTCCAGACAAGGCCGCTCAGTGGCATCAGAAGAGCTTGGGCCGGCTCGGATCGGGGTAATACGGAGCGGCAGTCAGGACCAGACCGGCCCACAACGGGCAGTTGCGAGTGTCCTGGCGCCGAGACACGGAGACGACGCACCAGCGTGGCTCCGTGAACGGTGGACGCCGTCACGGCGGCCGCCCTCATCCAGACTTCGGAAATGAAGGGAGACCGGAGAGGGGTGGAGGTGATGGCGGGCAGGTGGATGACCAACCCGGCGAGATCCGCCACGAGTCGGCCGAATGTGCCACAACCCAGTCAGGGGAGGGACCGTTGAGACGACGAAAGACCCCGCCTCTACGATGGGCCGATGACGTCGATCAAGAAGTTCCAAGTCACCTTCGACTGCGCAGAACCTGAGCGCGTCGCTCGTTTCTGGTGCGAGGTGTTGGGGTACGTCGTACCGCCGCCGCCGGAGGGGTTTGCCACCTGGGACGATTTCACTCGCTCGCTGCCGCCTGAGCGTCAGGGTGCTGGGTTCGTCTGCATGGATCCCACAGGTGTGGGCCCGCGCATGTACTTCCAGCGCGTTCCCGAAGGCAAGGCCGTCAAGAATCGGGTGCATCTCGACGTGCGGGTCGGCACCGGGCTCGTGGGTGAAGAGCGCCTGGCCGCATTGGAGGCCGAGTGCGCACGACTGGTCCCGCTCGGCGCGGTACGCGGGCCACTACTGCTTGCCGATGGATTCAACGAGTCGTGCCTCCTGATGCAGGACATCGAGGGCAATGAGTTCTGTCTCGACTGAGTGGCCTCGAACGCGGCACCTTCACGGGCCGAGTGGTGCGGTTCGCCCTCACGAGGGTCGCCGTACCGCGGCGCGCCAACAGCCCTGATCCAGAACCACCCTTCGGTGTCCACGAGCAGGGGCCGGCAGGGGTGCGCGCCGACCGCGGCAAGGACATGAACGACGACCAGCTGAGGGTGATCCGGGGCGCTACCGGGCACCCTGCTGCTGATGTCCCGGGCCCACCCCCGACGGCGACGGTGGGGCCCGGGACACCGCCGGCCGCGTCTCACGCCACCAGCGGTTCGTACGCCCCCACCGGCGCATGTATCCCGACCGGGACGACCCGAGCGGCGGCGCACTCAGGTGCCGGCGACCTTGAGGATGTGTGTGGCGATCACCTTGAACTGTTGCAGCTGCCGCTCGATCTCGGTGCCGTAGTCCGGTGCCTCGACAGTGACGGGCCAGTCGGTTCCCTTGGCCCGGAAGTGGGCGGTGACCTGCTTGTTCCCGGCGAAGCGCAGCGCGACTCCCTGCGGCCAGTCCTGGTTCATCAGCAGAGGACCGTACGGCTCGAACCACGCGGGCAGCACCAGGGAGGTGAATCCCCGCGCACCCGGCGGGATCTTGTCGGACGGCACGTCGGATTCGTATGCCCCCGCGCCCGCCGACAGAGTGGTGACATCGGCCCCGGGCCGGTTGACGATCGCCATCGCGGTGTTCTGCGTCCGCTCCTGGAGCATGGACACGTACCCGGCCAGCATCTCGCCCTGCGCCTCGGAGAGCTTCTCGCCCTTCATGAACGAGATGAGTGCCCGGGCCGTGCCCTCGTCGCCCTGCGCCGACTGACGGACGTCGGCGAGCTGCTGCTCGGACAGCTCGCCGCCCTTCGCCCAGGACAGCTGGTCGAGGACGAAGTCCTCGTCCTCGGGGCGCTCCATCGCGACGCTGAAGCTGCCGTTGTTCGGGTCCGTCAGCGATTGCGCGACGATCGCCCGGATCCGATCGGGATCCTGGATCCCCCGGGCGTCGAGTACGTTCACGGCCAGCGCGGTGCTGTTGCCGGTGTCGTTCGACCCCGTATGGGCGATGCCCTGCTCGACGAGCGAAGCGCGACCCAGGATTCCGCTGCGGTTGATCCCCTGGACCAAGTCGATCATCGCGCCTATCCGGCCGATCTCGAGGACGAGCCCATCGGCGTCCGCCGCCTCCAGGACGGCATCGGCGCCCGGGCTCTTGAGATACCTGAGCACGCGCTCACCCGTGGTCGTGACCAGGTACTCCAGATCCTTCTCCCGGAGCAAGACCGCGGGATCGCTCACCGGCGATCCCCCGACGACGACCGCCCGCTGCACGGCACCCGCGGCGGCAACGCGATCAGGGAGGGGCGCCCCCGGTGCCCCCAGATCGTGATCCGCGTCCTGAAGCGGCGCCGGGCCGGACATGACACGCGTGGCGGTGGCCTCCGCCTCCCGCTCGAACCGGTCCGACGGATCCGAGAGGCGCAGCCCGTCCCCGTTGTCGTTGCCCGACACCGGTCCGCGGCGCTGCTGGATGACGTGGGTCAGCTCATGGGCGAGGGTGTGCCGGTCCGCCCCACCCGCTCCGATGACGACATGGCTGCCGGAGGTGTAGGCGCGCGCCCCGACCTCGGCCGCGGACGCCCTCGCGGCAGCATTGTCATGCACCCGGACATCCGAGAAGTCCGCACCGAGCCGAGCTTCCATGTCCGTACGGGTCGGGCCGTCCAGGGGCCGCCCCCCGGCCCTCAGCACTTCGTGAACGGTGGACCGCTGCACTACGGCCCGTCCCTCCTCCTCCGCGCCGAGATGCCCGGCCCGCCGAAGCAACTGCACGACAGCGGCATTGCCCACCGTCCCTTGTAAGGCCAGCAGCCCACGCCGCTCCCCGCCCCCTGCGGAATCCGCACGCTTGACCCCGCGCCCGGCCTTGACCTCGACGTCTTCGCTGCTCTCGCGCCCGCGCATCGGCCCTGCTTCCCTCGTGATCGGCACCAGTCTCCGGCTCATCCGACAACCACCTTGCCACGGAGCCTGGTTCCCGGTCGCGAGGGGAGGCCGCCGCACCGGCGCCGAAGACCTGAAGCCCGGCTGGAACCACACCGACACCGGGACGTACGTCTACGGGCCGACTCCCGGCCGTGTCCTCACGGTCGAGTTCGACGGCCCGCCCGCCGACCGCGAGGCACCCGTCACCGCCGAGGAGTTGCAGACGAGCCTGCGGCGCGTCACCGGGGTGGCGGACCTCGCCGTCACCGAGGTGCACACCGCCACCCGCTTCACCGACAACGCACGCCAGGCGGCCGACTACCGGGCCGGCCGGGTGCTGCTCGCGGGGGACGCGGCGCACGTCCACTCGCCGTTCGGCGGTCAGGGGCTGAACCTCGGCATCGGGGACGCGGTGAGCCTCGGCTGGAAGCTCGCCATCGTGGTACGCGGGCAGGCACCCGAAGGGCTCCTGGACTCGTACACCGCCGAACGGCACCCGATCGGCGCCTGGGTGCTCGAACGGACCAGGGCGCAGATCGCGCTGATGCGGCCGGAACCCTCGTTCCGGGCCTTGCTCGATGTCGTCACCGAGCTGACCGGGACCGTCGCGGGCACCACCTACTTCGTCAAGAAGATCTCGGGCGCGTGCCAGCGGTACGACCTTCCCGGCAGTCACCCCTTGGTGGGTCGCAGCGCCCCCGACCTCGCACTCGCCGACGGGCGCCGCCTCGCGGACCTGATGCACGACAGACGGGCCCTGCTCCTGGATCTCGCGGACGACGCCGAGCTCAGGGCGGTGGCCGAGGGGTACGGAGACCGGGTCCGGGTAATCTCCGCCACCTGCCCGGCCGGGGCCGCGCTCGTGGGACTGCTCGTACGTCCCGACGGCTGCACCGCCTGGGCGGCGGACGCGGCGCATGGCCTCGCCGCTTCCCTGACGCGGTGGTTCGGGGCTCCCGAACCGTAAGGACCGCAAAGCGCACCGGCACGGGCTGGAACCAGTCCTGCACGCGCCCTGGCCGTCGCGGGCGAGGACGTGGGCGGTTCGCCGGCGGCCGCTCCAACCGCGACTCCGCGTGGAACCGGTTCAGCGCAGGGGCCACTCCAGGTAGGTGAACTCGTCCGCCGGGCTCGCGGGGGACGAGTAGCCGTTCGAAAGGACGGTGACGTTGATGGTCGCGGACTTGCCGATGGCGATGGTTGGCTTGGGCGCGTTGACGAGCAGCTGCTCGGGGGCGTAGTCGACGGGCTCGGCGAGGTTGTCGCCGAAGTAGACCTGGCAGTCCGAGGCGAAGTTGACGCCGTTGATCTGGACTTGGTCGTCGGCCCGGCCCGTGTCCGGGCTGATGCCCGTGACCACCACGGCGGCTGGGCCGCCGCAGGTGAACTGGCCGCGCGGGACGGCCGGGGAGGTGCCCAGACTGTCGGTCGCCCGGACGTCGACCACGCCGACGCCCTCGGGTGCCCAGACGACGATCACGTCGTCGCGGAGGACGTACTCCTTGGAGATCGGCACCGTGCCGAAATCGACCATGACACCCTGGCCGAACCCACTGCCGACGATCTCGACAGGGGCGCCGACCGGGCGTCCAACCCACTTTTCGCCGCGTGATCCCGACGGGAGGCGGGTCCCGGGTTCACGTGATCGGGCCAGCAGCCCCCGTCGGCGTGGACAGGAAGCGATCGACCGCCCTGGGTCACTCCGGAGGCGCGGGTGTGGGCACGGCCCGGCGGGTGGCTGAACGCAGTGCGATGGCCATCACCACTTCGAATACGCCGAGCAGCACGAGCCACAGCCCCAGCAGCCGCGTCAGGGCGACCGCGGAATCCACCGGGAAGCAGAGCACGACGATTCCGGCGACGGCGCCGAGGGCGCCGAGGGCGAACAGCATGCCGCGGTGTACGAGCGCGCGGTCCGCGATCGCGACGTACGCGGTGAGCACTCCGGTCAGCAGCCAGAACACCCCGACGATCAGGGACAGCGCACCGATCGTCTGCATCGGATGGCGCAGTACGAGGACGCCCGCCAGGAACGCCAGCAGGGCGATCAGGACTCCCGCAAGTCTGCTGCCGCCCCCGTCGCCGCTGTGCGAGAAGGCCGTGACGAGACGGAAGCCACCTGCCACCAGGAGCTGCAGACCGATGATCACGGCCAGGATGTGCAGCGTCTCGTCCGGCCAGACGAGGATCAGGATGCCCGGTATCAGAGTGGCGAGGGCGAAGCCGAGCGCCCAGTGCCAGGAGCCTCCGAGCTGCTGGAGGACGTCCTCGGGATCACTCTGCGTGTGCTTGGGCGCGGCGCCAGCGGCAGCGTCGGAGGGTACGGTCATGAGACCTCCCGGGCCAGCCGAACGGCCCGTAGGGGCACCTGGGCCGCCGGACATGCCTTGTTTACCTGTCAGGCCCATTTTAGGCCGTTGCCGTACGGCTCGCTGCTCCAGCCGCCGCCGCGCTGCCCCTGCCCGCCCTTACGGCCCGACGCTTCGCAGGGACTGGGGTTGGGACCGGGCGGCCGACCGCCCAACGGCCGGAACGCGTCATCCGGCGGGTTTCGCCGCGCGCGCAGGGGCCGCCGGAATCCGCTGGGTGAAGAACAGCGAGAGCAGGGCGGCGAGGGCGAGGATGGCGAGTGCGGCGCGCAGCCCGTCGAGTCTCGCGGCGCTGTTCGCGTCGATCGCGGCCGAGGTCACTTCCGGGCTCGTGCCCGCCTCTTCGAGGGCGGTCGTGAGCTGGGCGTCCGACATGAAGGACACGCCGCTCTCCAGCTTGACGGTCGCCTGGCTCTTGACGTCGGCCGGGATGGCCGGGTTCTGCTGGACGTTGGTGAGGAAGGAAGCGGTGAGGGCGGCGATCATGATCGATCCGGCGAGTGCCGTCCCGATCGACGCGCCGAGGTTGGTCACGGCGTTCTGAATGCCGCCGACTTCCGCAGTCTGCTTGTCGGGCACCGCCGAAACGGTGACCGCCCCGAGCTGGGAGGCCAGCGCTCCCATACCGAGCCCGATCAGCAGGAGCGGGATGGTGACGATCTCGGCGCCCGCGTCCGCGTCGAGCGCGGCGATCAGGGCCACCGCGCCCGCGAACAGCGCCAGGACGCCCAGCCGCACCACCCGCCGCGGCGAGACGTTCGGGAGGAGGCGCGGGATCAGGATCGCGGCGGCCAGCAGGGTCAGGGACAGCGGCAGGATGTGGGCGCCCGTCTTGAGGGCGGACAGGCCGAGCGCGACCGACAGGTACAGCGGTACGACGAAGAACACGCCCATCTGGACGAGGTACTGGAAGAAGAACATCGTCAGGCCACCGGTGAGCTGCCGGTTGCCCAGCAGAGCCGGGTCCACCAGCGGCTCCCTGCGCCGCTCCACGATGCGGGCCTCCCAGCGCAGGAAGAGCCACAGCAGGAGCAGGCCCGCCAGCATCAGCCACACGACCAGGGAGATCCCGAGCCAGGCGGGTGCGTCGGGCTTCGGCTGGAACCAGCCCCACTCGCCCGAGCGGAGCACCCCGTAGACGAAGGCGCCGAGCCCGAGGGCGGACAGTACGGCGCCGACCAGGTCGATGCGCCGGCGCTCGCCGACCGGCGCGTCGGCGGTGCGGCGGGCGAGCACCAGGATGGCGAGCACGATGACGACCTCCCCGGCGAAGACCCAGCGCCAGGAGAAGTACGTCGTGGCGACGCCCCCGATGAGCGGCCCGAGCGCGATCGCCACGGCCCCCGAGGCGGCCACCAGCCCGTAGGCGCCCGGTCGGCGTTCCACCGTGAAGTTGGCGGCGACCAGCGCGACGATCGCGGGCAGGATGAGCGAGGCCCCGAGCCCCTCGAGGAGCGACCAGCCCAGCAGGAGCACGGGCAGGTTCGGGGCCAGAGCGGTCATCAGCGATCCGCAGCCGTAGACCACGCAGCCGATGAGGAACGCCCGCTTGTGGCCGATGAGCGCGCCGACCTTGCCGCCGGGAATCATGAACATCGCCATCACGAGGGTGTATGCCGTGATGGCACCCTGGATCCCGGTCACGGTGGTACCGACGTCGGCGGCCACCGTCGCGATCGACACGTTCATGACGGAGCTGCCCAGCGCCATCAGGAACTGGCCGGCAGCGAGGGTCAGCAGCACGCCCCCCGACCCTGTCGCCTTCGCGGGTGTGCCTGACTCGGGTGCCATGACAGCACGCTCCCAGTGGCCCGGGCCCGCCGGACACAGACCCGCCGAGAGGGTCAGCCGGTTGGCGGCAGCCGGGCACGGACCGCTCCGTCCAGCCCCGAGCACTCGACGAGACCTTCCTCGCCGAGCGGCTCCTGGCCGGCCTCGACCAGCGCGCCACCCATTCCACGGTGACGACCGCGGCATCGAGTTCGCCCGACCACCGGGTGCGTGTGGCCGGCGCGTATGCCCAGGGCCGTTCAGGCGTCGAGTGCGGCCAGCAGGGCGCGGGCGCCGGATTCCAGGGCTTCCGGGTCGGCCCGGTAGCCGCTGACGGCCTCCAGGTGGGCGCCGCCGACCGGGTTGGCGTACAGCGGCTCGCCCTTCGGCGAGGTGCCGATCCGGTCCTGGGCCGGGTCGAAATAGGCATCGACGATGACGTACGGCTGGCCCTCGTCGAAGCCGACGACCGCTTCCACATCGGCGTAGCCGTCCCCGTACAGGGCCAGGAAGTCGGATTCGCCGGCCCCGGCCGAGAGGGTGTCGAGGATGCCGCGGGCGAAGTTCCGTACGTCCTCGGCGCGCGCTACGCCGAGCAGGTGCGGGGTGATCTCGACCAGCCAGGTCCCATCCGTGGCCCCGCGCCGGACGGTGAACCGGACCGACCGCCCCCCACACCCCACCAGCGTGCCGAACTCCGCCACGACCACGCTGCCTTCCCACACGACCCGCGCATCCGCGCCCACGCCCGCACCCCTGTCCACGCCGCCGCCCATGGGAACGACGGTAACCCGGCGGGGCCCGAGCCAGGTGTCCAGGCGCTCGCCGGGGTGCCGTCCAGCATGGAGCACCGCTCGCAGGACGGGCTCGGAGACCGAGCGGGGCCCGGTCGCAGGCCGGCTGCGCCCTCTCTGCCGAGCCCCACACCCCGTACCCGATGGGCCGTGTCAGCTGAAGGCGCGGCGGTAGGCGTGCGGGCTGACGCCGGTGGTCTTCTTGAAGCGGTCACGGAAAGCGGTGGGCGAGCCGAATCCGACCTGGGCGCCGATGCGTTCGACGGAATGGTGGGTGGTCTCCAGAAGGTGCTGGGCCTGGCGGACGCGTGCGCGGTGGAGCCACTGGAGGGGAGTGGTGCCGGTCTGTTCGCGGAAGCGTCGCATCAGGGTCCGGGTGCTCGTTCCGGCGTGGGCGGCGATGTCGATGAGGGCGAGCTCGGAGCCCAGGTTGTCCTGCAACCAGGTCAGCAGCGGTTCGAGTGTCGATCCCTGGGGGGCGGGTGCGTGCTTGTGAACGATGAACTGTGCTTGTCCGCCCTCGCGTTCCAGGGGCATGACGGACAGCCGGGCGGCATCGGCGGCGACGGCTGAGCCGTAGTCGCGGCGGATCATGTGCAGGCACAGGTCCAGGCCCGCTGCGGCGCCGGCGGAGGTGAGGATCTGGCCGTTGTCGACGTACAGGACGTCCGGATCCACCTCGATGTCCGGGTGGGCGGCGGCCAGGAGATCGGCTGCGCTCCAGTGGGTGGTGGCACGCAGGCCGTCGAGGAGCCCGGTGGCGGCCAGGGGGAAGGTGCCTGTGCAGATGGAGGCCATGCGCGTGCCGTTCGCAGCGGCTGCTCGCAGCGCGTCGCGAACGACGGGGGAGAGGGGGAGGGCGGGGTCGGCGGTACCGGGAACGATGATCGTGTCCGCGGTTCTGAGTGCTTCCAGTCCCCAGGGCGCGCGCAGGGTGAAGGCACCGGCATCGACCTCGGGCCGCTCGGCGCAGACACGCACCTGGTAGCCGGGGCGTCCGTCCGGGAGGCGGGTGCGGGAGAAGACCTCGATCGGGGTGGACAGATCGAAGGGGATCACCTGCTCCAGGGCGAGGATGGCAATGGTGTGCATGGCGAGAAGATACCTGTCCTTCAGTAGCCATGCCCCGGTCTCAGCGCCGTGAAATTTATCCTTTGTGCAGTTCAGAGCCTCACGTACCGCTATGGCGATATTCCGTTGAAAGGTGTCACTCATGCCACTGGGAGCCGGGCTGGGGGCCGGTTAGCGTCGGGAGCGACCCGGCAGCGGCCGGATGGCGACCGCACGCGAAGGAACTGATCCATGCACGCCCAGATCATCCTGTTCGACGGCTTCGATCCGCTCGATGTCATCGCCCCCTACGAAGTGCTGTACGCCGGCGGCACCGCCTCCGGTGGAGCGGTGAGTGTGGAACTGGTATCCGCCGAGGGACCGCGTGAGGTGGTCAGCGGCACCGGGGGCCTGGCGCTGCGCGCCACCGCCGTCCTCGATCCCCGGCGTGCGGGCCTGATCCTGGTCCCCGGCGCCTCGGGCCGTGTGGGAGAGCCCGGTGAGGTACCCGGCCACGACGCGGGGGCGGGGGAATGGCAGCAGGACCAGTTCATCCCCGTGCTGCTCGGCCGCGCCCTGACGACCGAGCTGCCCACGTTGCTGAAGGTGGCGAGGGACAACCCCGAGGTGACGCTCGGCGCGGTGTGCGGAGGGTCGCTCGTGCTGGCCATGGCCGGCCTGCTGGAGGGCCGCTATGCCACCACCCACCACATGGGCCTGGACATGCTCGATGCCACCGGCGTCCACGCGGTGAGCGCCCGCGTCGTAGACGACGGCGACCTGGTCACCGGGGCGGGAGTCACCTCCGGTCTCGACCTGGGTCTGTACCTGCTGGAGCGCGAGGTAGGCCCCCGCATCGCCCACGCTGTCGAAAAACTGTTCGCCCATGAGCGCCGCGGCACCGTCTGGCGCCACGAAGGCCCCGTGCCCGCCGGCCTCTGACAAACATCCCGCCCCGCACTCGTAAGGAAGAACAGCTTCATGGCCGTAGAAGGCGTCTGGGACCTGTCCGTCTCCACCCCCATCGGCAGGATCAAAGCCGTGGTCGAACTCTCCCGGCAGGCCGGTGTCCTGACCGGAGCAGCCCACGGGGCCGGAGAAAACGTTCCGCTCGGCGACATCACCCTCGACGGTGACCGGCTCACCTGGAAACAGGCCATCACCAAGCCCCTGCGCCTGAACCTGGCCTTCGCGGTCACGGTCGACGGTGACACCCTGACCGGCACGTCCACGGCCGGACGCCTTCCGGCCTCGAAGGTCACCGGCCGACGCCGCGCCGTCCCGGCGGCCGTGGAACGCTGAACATGGCCAAATTCCTCCTCTCCCTGCATGTCCTGGCGGCGGTGCTGGCCATTGGACCGGTCACGGTCGCCGCGAGCATGTTCCCCAAAGCACTGCGTCGCACTCACAGCGCCCCGGATGACCGTGAGGCGCTCGCGACCCTGCGAACCCTGCACCGCATCTGCCGCGTCTACGCCGGCATCGGCATCGCGGTTCCCGTCTTCGGGTTCGCCACGGCCAGGATCCTCGGCGTCCTCGGCAGCGGGTGGCTGATCACCTCGATCGTCCTGACCACCGCGGCGGCCGCCATCCTCGGGCTGCTGATCCTGCCCGCCCAGGACAACGCCCTCACCGCCACGCAGGACCCGGGCTCCAGCCAGGCCCCCGGTTCCAGCCCCGCCCTCCACCTCGCTGCCCGACTCGCCATGCTCACCGGCGTCTTCAACCTGCTGTGGGCAACGGTCACCGTTCTGATGATCGTCCGCCCCGGCTCGACCACGGGAGCATGACCGTGCACCTTCGCCCCCTGCGCATCGCGGCGCACGTCGAACTCGTCTCGTTGATCGCCATGCTGGCCAACCTCGCCACCGCCCACCTGGGGCCCATCTCCTCCCTGATGGGCCCCACCCACGGCTGTGCCTACCTGTTCGTCGTGATCGCGGTCTGGCGCCCGGCGTCGGCCACGGCCACCACCAAGGCCGTTGCGGTCGTTCCCGGCGTCGGCGGCCTCCTCGCACTGCGTCGGCTCCACCGTCTCCGCGTCACCGGGCACCCCACCAAGGACCTCCGTCCGGCCCCAAGAGCAAAGAGACGTCCTACGCCGGTGGTGTGGCCGGCGCGGGGAGGCCGAGAACGCGGGCGAGGGCGGCGGTGACGGGAGCGCAGCGGCCAGGCAGGTGCCTGGAGGCCCAGTCGGCTGCCAGCGCGAGGAAGTCGGCCAGGTCGCGCTCGGCACCGACGAGCAGGTGACGAAGCTCGATGACGGACAGCTCGATCACCGGACTGTCGGTCTGCCCGGCGTTCACAGTGAGCCGGACGGTGTCGCCGAAGCGCTCCGCAACCGGTGACCCGGGGTCGTGGCCGAATCCGAGCAGGCCGCCGTCGTCGGCGAAGCGGTGCCAGTCGCGCCAGTCCTCCAGCCCATCGCAGCATCCGGGCTGGAAGGTGACTCCTGTGGAGTTGTCGGTGATCCGCAGGCCGCCTGCCGCGAAGAGGATGTCGAAGGTCAGCAGCCCGTGAAGGAAGGAGTCCACTGCGTCGGCCGGACGAGGCGGGCGGTCGCCGTCGGGGTCGACGTCATTGCAGCCGGCGATGCGCATCACCGCCGTCCCGACCTCAGCGGGTGAGAGCGCACCGCTGAGGGGCAGGAAGCCGAACGGCTCGATCTCGGCGACGGGCCAGAGGTCGAAGCCGTCAGGTGCGTATGTCTCCAGGACGGGCTGCATCACGATCACCCGGCGAAGTGTTCCGCATCCCACGCCCGTATCGCCGCCCGATTTCGCCGGGGCAGGCCGGCACCGCGGAACTCGGTAGCACAGCACCGCTGGAGACTTACGTCCTGCAGCGCCTCGCGAGCACCGGCTGCATCCCGGTGTTCGCAGGGACCGCCTTCGCCAACGGCCTGGACATCCCCGATCACGAGATCTACGACCCGGCCGTCATGGCAGCGGAGAACGCCGTCAATTTCATGATCGGCTGGGACAACGACCTCATCTCCTACGCGAAAGAGAAATTCCACGGGGAGGTCGGCACCAACGTTCCTGATCTCGTGAGCACCGGGCGTTCATGACAGGGGAGAGGGGGGGGCGGGCTCCGGCCGGACGCCCTGGGCGTGTACGGCGTCGGAGGGGTACGGGCCACGGCCCGGCAGGACGTGAACGCGCGCACGCCCCGTGAAGGCGCTCGCCGATGCGAGTACGCCCAGCTGCCGGGAACATATCGGAACATCCCTGGCGGTGCGGCTCGCGGATCGACATGACGCACTCACCAGCGGGCGTCAGGTTCTCGCGCCGCGTGCCCTCTGGCCCACCGCATGCACCTGGGCGATCTTCAGGACACGCAATCGGTTCCAGGAGCGGTGAGGGTCGTACGCAGCAGGTCCAGGAAGACGGTGGCCGCGGGACTGGAGGGGCCGTCCGTCCGCCAGGCCAGAGCCACTCGGCCGCGCAGCTGCGGCTCGGTGATCTCCAGGGTCCGCAGCCCGAGGTCCGACAGCAGGCCGGCGGGGAGGGCCGGAACCACCGCCACGCCGAGACCGCGGGCGGCGAGCTGTGCGAGGAACGGCGGAGCGGCCGCCTCGAAGGCGATGCGGGGCTGGAACCCGGCCTGCGCGCACGCGCGGTCGAGTACCTTGCGTATCCCTGTACCCCGCGGCAGGCTGATCAGCGGGCGGTCGCGGAGCTCGGCCAGCGGAATGCCCGTGCGGTCCGGGGGCGTGAGGGCCGAGTCGCCCGGGGCGATGGCTGCCACCAGCGGTACGTCGACCAGGACCTGGACGGAGGTGCCCGGCGGAGGTTCCTCGCCGGCGAGTCCGATCACGGCGATGTCGAGTTCCCCGCGGTGCAGTGCGGTCAGCATCCGCTCCGAGGTGTCCTCGGTCAGGACGATCTCGACCTCGGGATGGTCCTCGTGGAAGCCGGCCAGGACGGTGGCCAGGTCGAACTCATGGGCTGCCGCGGCCGCGCCCGAGACCAGCCCGATGGCGACCCGGCCCCGCAGCAGCCCGGTGAACTCCTCCGCCGTCTGCCGCACCGCTTCGACGGCGGTGAGCGCGGCCCGCGCGTACGGCAGCACGGCCTCACCCACCTCCGTCAGGGTCACCGACCGGCCGGAGCGGTCGAGCAGCGGGTGCCCGAGTTCCCTTTCGAGCTGACGGACTTGGGCACTCACCCCCGGCTGCGCCAAGTGCAGACGGGCTGCGGCCCGGGTGAAGTTGGCTTCCTCCGCGACGGTGACGAAGTACCGCAACTGCCGAATGTCCATAACTGATCATTCTAGTTACGAGACATGCAAACTCTTGGACTTATGGCGGGGCTGACGAGAGCCTTGAACCCATGGGGAACATGACGCAGCGGAGACCCGTGGCCGACATCAGAGCCGCGATCGCGGCCGAACGCCGGGAGCTGGCAGCCGTGCTGGACGGCCTGTCGGCCGAGGAGTGGGACGCGCCGACCCTGTGCGGGGGATGGCGGGTGCGGGAGGTCGCGGCCCACATGACGATGGGGTTTCGGTACTCGCTCGCCAAGACGGCGTGGGAACTGATCAGAGCGCGAGGCAGCCTCCATCGGATGACCGATCGATGCGCCCACAAGGACGCGGCCGCCCATTCGACGCGTGAGCTCGCCGCATTGCTCGGTGACAACGCGGATCACCCGTGGCGGCCGCCCGTCGGCGGGATCGAGGCGGCCCTGGGCCACGACGTGATCCACGGTCTGGACATCACGGTCGCGCTGGGCCTCGACCGCCGGGTTCCCGAGGATCGTGTACGCATCCTCCTGGACGGCGTCAACGCCAGGTCCCTGAAGTTCTTCGGGGCCGACCTGGACGGCATCGAACTCCGCGCCACCGACCTCGACTGGTCCTTCGGTACCGGAACGCCCGTGTCCGGCGCCGCGCAGGATCTCCTCCTGCTCGCATTCGGCCGACGGCTCCCCCCGGGGCACATCCGCGGGGAACTGAGCGGTCGCTTCCTCGCCGCGCCGGCGTGACGGCGGCAATCTCCCGACGGTCACCTGTATGCCCTGCCGGCCAACGACGAGACCGCAGGCAGCAATCCGCCCCGGCCCGGGCCGGGGCGGTCGCTCGTACCC
>NZ_JBHWBP010000042.1:0-37925 GCF_042735575.1 Streptomyces sp. NPDC059564
TTCCGCGTCGGGCCGGTCCCTCAAGGGCGCTCCCTTCGGTCGCGTCGCTTCGCGATGGCCTTCGGCCACCCTTGACCGACCGACCCGCCACGGAATGCCAAAGACTGCCGGGAAGCCCCCAGGGAAACGGCATGGAGCAACGATGACCAGACACCCGAAGCCAGAGATGTGCGACCCCCTCCGCAGGCCGACCCCGTAAGTCCGGAGTTCCCTGCCCGGCTCTGCCGGGGGGCGCGTCAGATCGCTACACACTTCTCCCGGCTCAGCGTCTGCGGGCCGCCATGGGCTGGACATAAGCCGCCCACGCCCCGGTGGGCGGCTGACGTCCTCCGGCGACGAACAGACCGGCACGGGCTGGACATAAGCGTCTCGGCGGGCGTCGTGGGGTTGAACTAGCGTGGGGCTCACCATGAATCAGTTGCCTGCGGATCCCACGGTGTTGCATCCGATTCCCGACCAGCCGCGCGTGGTGCTGCTCAAGCCACTGGTGAAGTCCGGGCTGATCGAGGTCGGCGAGTACTCGTACTACGACGATCCTGATGATCCGACCGCCTTCGAGACCCGCAACGTGCTGTACCACTACGGGCCCGAGAAGCTGGTCATCGGGAAGTTCTGCGCGCTCGGCACCGGGGTCCGGTTCATCATGAACGGCGCCAACCACCGCATGGACGGCCCCTCCACCTTCCCGTTCCCCATCATGGGCGGATCGTGGGCCGCACACTTCGACCTGCTCGCCGGACTGCCCGGGCGGGGTGACACCGTCGTCGGCAACGACGTCTGGTTCGGGTACGACACGACGGTGATGCCCGGGGTCCGCATCGGGCACGGCGCGATCATCGGATCGGGGGCCGTCGTCGTCGACGACGTGCCCGACTACGGCATCGTCGGCGGCAATCCGGCACGGCTGATCCGCACGCGCTACGACGACGCCGACATCGCCCGCCTGCTGCGCCTCGCGTGGTGGGACTGGCCCGCCGAGCACATCACCGCGCACGTACGCGTGATCATGTCCGGCACGGTCGACGAGCTGGAGGCGGTCGCGCCCGGGTCAGGTGTTGGTGTTCAGGAATCCGATGACCACGGCACCCCACCAGCAGACCTGTGACACCAGGGCCGTGACGCCACCCCAGAGCAGGAGCCGTCGGCCGACCGGCGCGACGGCCCCGTCGAGCCGACGGCCCAGCAGACCCGCCTGAAGCCCGTTGACGGTGAGTACGGCGACCAGCGCGAGCTTGGTCAGGGTCAGCGGCGAGTGCACGTCGGGGTGCAGCATCATCCCGCTCACCACGAGCCCACCGAGCCCGGCCCAGATGGGCACGTGCAGCCGGGCGGTCGCACCGACGACCTCGGCGAGGGTGCAGCGCCCGATGGCCCAGAGGAGTCCGTGGTAGTCGGCCGACAACACCGCACCGAAGCCGAGCACGAGGGAGGCGAGGTGCACGAAGAGCGCGGCGGAATGCAGCGTCTCGTCGGTGCGCACGTGCAGCGAGAACCACAGCCCCGCCGCCAGGACGACCATCGCGCACAGCGCCCCTGCCGCCACCATCCACCAGGAGTCGTACAGGCGGACGGGACGTACGGAAAGTCTGACGGCAGGGGACGACATGTGAGCTGACTCCGGGGAAAAGACGAAGCAACGGCACCATCTGCCGCATCGAGCGAGGTAAGGCTTACCTAATATTCCCCCTTCGTCAATCCACGTCCGCAACCCAAGACCACACCCCAGACCGGCTAGCCAGACCGGTTAACGGCTTATGTCCAGCTTGTGCCGGTCTGTTCGTCGCCGGACGACGTCAGCCGCCCACCCAGCGTGGGCGGCTTATGTCCAGCCCATGGCGGCCCGCAGACGCTGAGCCGGGAGAGGTGTGTAGCGACCTGACGCGTCCCCCGGCGGAG
The DNA here is from genome assembly GCF_042735575.1 of Streptomyces sp. NPDC059564. Lineage (NCBI taxonomy): Bacteria > Bacillati > Actinomycetota > Actinomycetes > Kitasatosporales > Streptomycetaceae > Streptomyces > Streptomyces sp. NPDC059564. The sequence goes on from NZ_JBHWBP010000042.1 coordinate 1,897, forward strand.
CCGGGGAGGGGAGTTCGGGGCTGGTGTGATTGGCCATCCCCGGTGCCTCGTACATCTCTGGCTTCGGGTGTCTGGTCATCGTTGCTCCATGCCGTTTCCCTGGGGGCTTCCCGGCAGTCTTTGGCATTCCGTGGCGGGCCGGTCGGTCAAGGGTGGCCGAAGGCCATCGCGAAGCGACGCGACCGAAGGGAGCGCCCTTGAGGGACCGGCCCGACGCGGAAGGACAGTGGACTGACGGGCAGCCCCCAGCCCTCCACCACCCCGGCCCGGGGGTGTCCCGCCCACCCCCGACCCCGCCCCACCGGCCTGCATAAGGTCCTCCCATAACCCGCATGACCCGCATCACCCGCATCACCCCCATCACCCCCATCACCCCCGTCACCCGGACCACGCCGCCGCGCCCGCTCGATGTCGAGGGGCTGTTTCCCGAGCTCGCCGCCTACCGCGGTACGACCACGCGGCTGCATCCGCGGCCCGGCAGCCCCGGGGTGGAGGCCAGTTCCGTGGGCGGGCCGATGCTGTGGCCGGTGGGTGAGCCGTGGCCGGTGTGTACGGAGCCGCACGGGCGCGGGCGCGGTCGGCGGCCCGAGGACATCCACCGCGAGCGGCGGATCCTGGCCGACGCGCGGGAACGGGATCCGGTCCACGGCCCCACGGACGAGGAGCGCGAGCTGGTGGACGAGCTGCGCCGGGAGCACCGGATCGCGGGGGCGTGCGAAACCGATCCGCTCCCGATGCTCGGTGTCGCGCAGCTCTACCGGCGCGACCTCCCCGACCTGCCGGCGGGGCCCGACGGGTGCGATCTCCTCCAGGTGTTCTGGTGCCCCTTCGACGCCCACGGCGAGACCCGCCATGGCATGGCGGTTCGCCTGCTCTGGCGGCGGTCGTCCGAGGTGGGCGAGGTGTTGGTGTCGCCGCCACGGCCGCAGGTCGTCGGATATCCCGGGTACGTGGTGGAGCCCTGCGTGCTGCATCCCGAGCAGGTGGCCACGTACCCCTTCGCCGGTCTCCTGCCCGAGGACCTGTGCGCCCGGATCGACGCCCGGGAGGAGGCCCTCGAGGAGCTGGAAGAGGAGGACGAGGACGAGGACAACGACAAGGACGAGCAGCCCGCCTACCAGTACGACCTGTCCATCCCGCCCGGCTGGCGCGTCGGCGGCTTCGCCTCCTGGCACTTGACCGACCCGTCCCCCATGAACTGCCGGGCCTGCGCGGCGCCGATGGAGCTGCTCCTGACCATCGACAGCTCGGAGTGGGGCGGCGGCAGCGGCAGCTGGCGGCCGCTGGAGGACCGGGACCCGGCCGTGCGCGTGTCCTCCACACCCACCGGGGCCGTCGTGGGCAACTGGGGCGAACTCAACGTCTTCGCCTGCCCGTCCGACCCCGGGCACCCGCACCGCTGGAGCATCCAGTAGCGATGTCAGTGCCGCCCGCCGATACGGCACGACGTCATCCACTCCCGCCCGCATCCACCTCCGCTGACCCGTAGGACCGCAGTGCCTCGGCCACCACCTCCGCCTGGTCCGCTCGCAGGGTTCCCAGGTGGACGAAAGCGCGACCGTCGGCGGTCACCTGGGCTCGGATGCTCGGCCGGGAACCATCGGGCAGCCCGAGTGCTTCCAGTGCCGTCCGAACCGCCCGACTGGCATCGTCGGCCCGCGCGTGCGCATCACGCCACGTCTGCATGTCCACGGCTACCGCCACCCCGGAGCGTCGGGGCACTCCCCGTCGTGCCGGTACGCGGCGATGCCTCCGCCGGACGCGCGCTCCGGATGGAAGACGATGCCGGGTGCGCCCCGGAGGTGTTGGTCGCAACGGCAGCAGATCGCTTCCGTCGGAATCCTCGACACCACACGCGGTGGTCCGCTCGTTGTCTCACTCGTCATGCCTGTCTCTCCCTGTCCGTACGGACAACACCCACTGAGCATCCACGGCCGGATGGGACGTATCTCCCTCGTGCCGACGACAGTTGGGGTGTCTCCCCGCTACCGTTTGAAGTGTCCGAAGCGTCCCGAGGAGGAGGCTTGAACCAGGCGCTGTCAGAGGCTATGGCCGACGCGGGTCTGAACCCTCGGAAGTTGGCGGGCCGCATCGGGGTCGCGACCAAGACGGTCGAGCGGTGGCTCGCTGATCCGGAGCGGGTGCCGCACGCACAGACCCGGGCCGATGCCTCCCGGGCACTGGGAGTTGATGAGTGCATGCTGTGGCCCCGAGCGGCGGCTGAGCGGATCAAGACGGGGCACGACCGGGAACTGGTCCGGGCGTACCCGTATCGCTCGGCGTGCCCGTCCAGTGTCTGGGGTGAGCGGGTTGCCGGTGCCCGCGAGGAACTCTTCTTCGCCGGCTACACCAACTACTTCCTCTTCCTCGATCAGCCGGCGTTCGTCGATACCCTCCGCCGCAAGCTGGAGGCCGGATGCCGGGTCAGGTTTCTCCTCGGTGATCCTGACGGCGAGGTCACCCGGCAGCGGGAGAACGTCGAGGGCGTGGCGCTGACGGTTTCGACGCGGATCCGGATCACCTTGGAGCACCTGGAGCGCCTCGGTTCCGTACCAGGGCTCGAAGCCCGCTTCAGCGCGCATGACGACGCCGCCCACCACGTGGGACTCTCGCTGTTCCGCTTTGACCAGGACGCCTTCGTCACTCCGCATCTGGCCCGCGTGGTCGGCCACGACTCGCCGCTCATGCACCTTCGGCGGCAGGGTCCCGGGGGATTGTTCGACCGGTTCGCCGAGAGTGCCGAGGAGGTGTGGGGGCGGGGTACGCCCATCGGCTGACGCTGTCCCGGGGCGGGGTGAGGGCGGGGGCGTGGCAGCATCGGGGGATGCGCTATCGATATGCCGTTGAGGCCGACGCGGCCGCTCTGGCCGGGGTGTTCGCCGCCAGTCACCGCGATGCCCTGACCGAGGAGCAGCGGGCCTCCCAGGGCTTCGTGCAGGGGAACTTCGGGGTCGAGGCCCTGCGCGGGATGGCGCGGGGCGGGGAGTTGCTCGTCGCCGATGCCGGGCAGGGGCGGGTCGCCGGGCTGCTCGCGCTGTCGGTGGCCCGGGACATGGGCGACCCGCCGGCGGCGGTGCTCGGGCTGCTGCGGGCGCAGGACGGGCTGCTCTGGCGGGGGCGGCCGCTGGGGGAGGTGCCGTGGCTGCTGTACGGGCCGGTCGTGGTCGACGCGGAGTTCCGCGGACACGGCGTGGCCCGGGGCCTGTTCGCGCGGGCGCTCGAGGCGGCCGCGGGGCGGGCCGAGGTGCTGGTGGCCTTCATCGAAGCGGGGAACGCGCCCTCGTGGAAGGTGCACGTGGACGCGTTCGGGATGATCCCGCTCGGGGAGTACGTCGTCGCGGGCCGTACCTACACCGCGGTGGCCGCCCCCGTCGCGGACCCCGTCTGACCCCGTCCGGGGACTGCTACTGCGGCGCCACCTTGCAGGCGGACACCGCGGTTCCGTTGGTCACGCCGCCCGCCGTGAGGCCGGACACGCACTGCGCGTTGTCGCCGGTCAGCCCGACGTAACAGGCCATCCGGATGGAGTCAGGGGCCTCTCCGCCCTGCAGCTCCCGCTCGACCTGGTTGATGCAGGCCGTGACGTCCGCGTGGGCGGCCGGGGCCGTGAAGGCCGCGCCGCCGAGCGCGAGGGCCAGGCCGGCGAGGACGCTTGCGATACGAGTGGACATGCGCATGGGACGTACCTGCTCTCCGGGATCGTCGCGCGGCCCGGGAGCTGGGTGTTGCCGGATCCGCGTGGAAACGGCGCCGGGCGTGCGCGGCCGACGTGCGACCGGTCCCCGGCCCGGCAGGGTTTCCCTCCCTCCTTCGACGCTAGATCAGCCCCCCGCGCCCCGCACCCGCTACGCCTTCCGCGCGGAGGTCCAGCCCTGGCGGCGGAGGCTTTCGAAGCCGTCCAGGAGCAGGTCCAGGGCGAATTCGAACTCGAACTGGTCGTCGCAGCCCCCGCCGACCGTGGAGCCCCCGTCGTGCGCGGCCGTCGCGGCCAGTTCGGCGATGTGCGGGTAGTGCTCCGCGAGCCGGGGGTCCGGCGGGCCCGAGGGGCCCGAGGTGTCGAACAGTTCCTGGCTGAAGCCGAGCAGGCGGCTGCCCATCGTGTGCATGACGTGGTGCGTGAGGTCGGCGGAGAGGCCGCCGTCCCGGAAGATCCCGGCCATCGAGTCCAGGTACGCCAGCACGGCCGGGGTGGGCCCGGTCCGCGACTCGATGACCCGGGCCGCCCAGGGGTGGCGCAGCAGGACCCGCCGGGCCGAGAGGATCCGCCCGCGGACCACGTGCCGCCAGCCGGGGCCCGCGGCCGGCGGGTCGATCTCGCCGACGACGGTGTCGGCCATGCCGTCGAGCAGCTCTTCCTTGTTGGCCACGTGCTTGTAGAGGGCCATCGGTACGACGTCCAGCTCCTGCGCGAGCCTGCGCATGCTGAGCGCGTCGATGCCGGTGGCGTCGGCGAGCGCGACGGCGGCGCGCAGGACGCGGTCCCTGTTCAGCGGGGTCCGTTGCGCGTGCGCGGCTTCCTGCCGGGTCATTGAGGCCCCTTCCCTCCTCGGCGGTCCATCGTTCCCTCCTTGACGAGTGTACGCCGTACACCTATGGTCACTGCCAGGTGTACGGCGTACACCTCCACGTCGTCGCACCACCACCAGCGAGAGGGAACCCGAAGATGAGTCCGGACCGGAGAACCGCAGTGGCCGCCGGGCTGCTGTTCCTGCTGACGGAAGTGGCCGCCATCGCGGGGGCCGTGCTGTACCGCCCCCTGCTGGGCGCGGCGGACGGCAGGCTCGCGCAGGGCGCCGACACGGGCGCGCTGCTCGGGGTGCTCTGCGAGGTGGTGCTGGTGGTGGCGGTGGCCGGTACCGGGGCGGCGCTGTTCCCCGTCCTGCGGCGCCACGGCGAGGGGCTCGCGCTCGGGTACGCCTTCGGGCGGCTGCTGGAGGCGGCCGTCATCGCCGTCGGCATCGTCTCCGTCCTGGCGCTCGTCACCCTGCGGCGGGACGCGGGGGCGGGGGCCGGCGCGGCCGGCGCCGACGTCGCGCTCGCGGCCGTGCACGACTGGACGTTCCTGCTCGGGCCCAACATCGCCCTCGGCCTGAACACCGTCCTGCTCGCGTACCTGACGTACCGCGCCCGGCTCGTGCCCCGCTTCATCGCCGTGCTCGGGCTGGTCGGCGGGCCGCTGATCTGCGCCTCGGCCGTCGCCGTGATGTTCGGGGCCTACGCGCAGCTCTCCGTGGCGGGGTCGGCCGCCGCGCTGCCGGTGTTCGCGTGGGAGCTCGGCCTGGCCGGGTGGCTGATCGTCAGGGGGTTCGGGCCCGGCTCAGGCGCCGCGCCCCGGGCAGACCGAGAAGTGGCTGATCCGGCAGGTGTCCGTCGGTGAGGCCGACCCGAGGTTGACGGCGGTGCCGTCCGGGGCGAGGCGCCAGCGCTGCCCGGCCGGGACCGTGTGGGTGGGGCGGGTGCCGGGCTCGATGAGGATCCACTTGCCCCGGACCGTGCGGTGCCAGTACGCCGTCTCCCCGCAGTCCCGGCAGGTCGCCGGCCGGGCCGCCCCGGCCCCGGCCCCGCCCCCGGCCGCGTCCCCCGATCCGGAAGCCGCCCCGGAAGCCGCTCCGGAAGCCGCCCCCGAAACCGCCCCGGCCGCCCCCGCCCCCCGCTGCCGCCCGATGGTCGTCACCAGGGTGTCCGCCAGGACCTTCGCGAGGAGGAACGGGCCGCCGTCCCGGCCGCCGTCCTGCTCCTGGGTGTTTGTGCTCAACTTTCCCCCCTTATGGCCCTGTTGTTAGCCGATCAAGGGGCAACCGGTCCACCGCCCCCGGCAGATCTGACCCGAACGGGTGGTGATGCGGGGACGCGCCGGGTCGACGCGCCGTGGCGGATCGATTCGCCACTCACGGTCCTCCTAGGGTCGGCCCCGCAGTGACTCTTGATCAACTTCGGAAGGGACGCATCCCCGCATGAAGCTCCGCAACGCCCTCGCCGCCACCCTCGGCGCCCTCGCTCTGACCCTGTCCATGTCCGGCTCGGCGCTGGCCGCCAGCGGCGAGTTCCACTACACGTACAAGGAGGCGGACGGGCAGGTGCGCGAGGGCGCCCTGAGCGACCCGCAGAACGACAGCTGCGTCAACCTCTTCGGCGTCGGATCCGACGAGATCCCGGCCGGCTACGGCCCGCAGAACTCCACCGACGGCTGGGTGACCCTGTACGTCGGCGCCGACTGCAACGAGGACAGCCCCCAGTGGGTCCTGCGCCCGGAGGGGAACCGCGCCACCGACGACCTGAAGGTCCGCTCGGTGAAGTTCAGCACCGAGCGTCCCCAGCCCCGCGACTGACGCCCCTCACCCCTCGATGATCACCAGCGGGACCTCCCGCGGCCACGCCGCGGCCCGGTAGTCGTCGAAGAGCGGCCACAGCGCCGTCATCGCCTCCCAGTACGTCTCCCGCTCCGCCGGGGTCGCCGTGCGCGCCCGGGCCGCGAAGACGTCGGCGCCCACCTGGAGGCGGACCTCCGGGTGGGCGGTGAGGTTCCCGTACCAGGCGGGGTGGCTCGGCCCGCCCGAGCCGGAGGCCACGACCAGGAGCCGGTCCGCGTCCCGCCCGTAGATCAGCGGGGTGCGCGCCGTCCGGCCGGTGGCGCGGTCCAGGGTGGTGAGCAGCAGCGTCGGGACGCCGTGCCACAGGTGGCCGTCGGCGCCGCCGCTGGAGACGTACGTACGGACGTGGTCGAGGCGCGGCCCGGGGCGCGGGTCCGTGGGGTGCTCCCAGTCGACGGTGACGGCGACGCTGTTCATGTGACCTCCGTGGCGCGGCCCCCCGACGGCTAACGAGCGGGCTTCGCGGAGGGTCACCGGCAGACCACGGCCCGGGGTGCGGCCCCGGGCCGGGATCGTCAGCAGGGCCCACGGGCGGTCCTTACGGCAGGTACCGCTCGATGACCTGCGGACCCTCCTTCTCGATCAGCTGGCGCGCCTTCTCGATCCGCTCCGGAGTCGGGTCGTGCCCGGTCGCCATCACCAGGTCCTCGGGGTCGTACGGTCGCTCCCCGCCCGTGAAGAGCCGGTCCGACCGTGTGGGCTGCTGGTCCGCTTCACTGTCCATCGGTACCTCCTCCGTTCCCCCTCAGGCCCCCATCCTCCGGCCCCGCCCCCATGAACGCACGTCGGGCGCGGCGGCCGCCTCAGACCGCGGAGAGGGTGGCCGCCGCGCCGAGGGCGACGAGCACTCCGCAGATCCAGAGGTTGACCACCCGGTGCTCCCAGAACACGGCGACGAACTCGCGCAGGGTGGCGCTCGGCAGGAAGTAGCGCGCGGTCGGCGAGCCCACGACCTGGCCGTTCACCCCGGCCTTGCGGGCCATCATCGCGGCCCGGAAGGCGTGGAAGTTGTTGGTGACCACCACGCACCGGTAGCCCGGGTCGGCCGCCTCCATGATCGCCCGCGAGAACAGCATGTTCTCCTCGGTGGTGGTGGAGCGGTCCTCCAGCACGATGTGCTCCGCCGGGACCCCCTCCGCGATCAGCCAGTCCGCCATCGCCCGCGCCTCGGCGACCTTCTCGTCGGAGCCCTTCCCGCCCGAGGGGAGCAGCACCGGCGGGCGGCTGCCGCGGGCCAGCTGGGCCGCGTAGATCTCCTGGCCCTTGCGCAGGCGCGAGGCCAGCAGCGGCGGCACCCGGTCCCCGCCGATCAGGCCCGAGCCGAGCATGACCACGTGGTCGACGTCCCCGCGGACCTTGATCCGGCCGTAGAGGAAGGCGTAGCCGAGGAAGCACAGGAAGATGAAGGAGACGTACGCGACGACGAGGGTGAGGGTCGCCGCGATGCCGTTGAGGGCGGTCGAGCCGAACCAGGGGACCGTGATCAGCAGCGCGATCATCCCGAAGATCCCCAGGCCGGCGAGCATGGACAGCAGGTTGGCGGGCCGGCGGCCCTCCTTGCGGACCATGGTCACGCCGTTGGCGATCAGGAAGACGCCGGCCGCCATCACCCCCATCGTGGGCAGCGCGAAGACGAGCAGCATCACGGCCAGCGCCGCCCATGGCGGGAGCGCCGTCAGCTGGAGCAGCGAGGCGAAGGAGAGGGTGATGAAGGTCAGGCCGAGCAGCACCGCGTTGCTGAAGCGGCGGCGGTCCTTCCAGGCGCTCGCGCAGAAGACGAGGAAGAGCAGGGCGGGGAGGAGGAAGGCGGCGACCATGCAGTTCATCGTATGGGTCGGCGGTGAACGGGAGTCCGGCGCACGGAGCGCCCCGCGAGGACGTCCGTGCGGCGGCCGTCGCGGATGACGAAGCGCCCGTCGATCAGTACGTACGGGATGCCGGTGGGCAGGGTGCGCGGGTTCTCGTACGTGGACCCGGCGGCGACCGTGCCGGGGTCGAACAGGACCAGGTCGGCGCGGTGGCCCTCGCGGACCAGGCCCCGGTCGGGCAGGCGCAGGCGCGCCGCCGGGCGGCCGGAGAGGTGGGCCACGCACTCCTCCAGGGAGAGCACGCCCAGCTCGCGGACGTAGCGGCCGAGGTAGTGCGGGAAGGTGCCGTACGCGCGGGGGTGCGGTTTCGCGCCGTGCAGGATGCCGTCGGAGCCGCCGGTGTGGACCCGGTGGCGCATGATCGTCCGGACGTTCTCCTCGTGGCCGACGTGCTGCAGGACGGTCGGGCCGAGGTGGTCGCCGATCAGGAGCCGGCGGGCGGTGTCCCAGCCGTCGAGGCGGGTGCCGACGTGGGCGGCGTGGGCGGCGGAGGTGGTTCCGGAGATCTCGATCGTGGACCAGTCCACCGGCACCCCGTGGCTGCCGTCGGCGCCCTCCACCTCCATCGCGTGGCGGATCCGCTCGGCGGTGGCGTCGTCGCGCAGCCGGGCCAGGACCGCTTCGGGGCCGCCTTCGTTCGCCCAGCTGGGGAGCAGCGCGACGAGGGTGGTGCAGCCCGGGGTGTACGGGTAGCTGTCGAGGGTGAGGTCGGCGCCGTCGGCGAGGGCCGCGTCGAGGAGGTCGAGCAGTTCGCCGGCCCGGCCCTCGTTCTCGCCGAAGTTCATGGTGGCGTGCGCGAGGTGGAGGGCGCAGCCCGCCTCGCGGGTCAGGGCGATCATCTCGGCGTAGGCGCCGAGCGCGCCGCGGCCGTACGAGCGGTGGTGGGGGCAGTAGTAGCCGCCGTAGGAGGCCACCACCCGGCACAGTTCGGTGAGTTCGGACCCGGAGGCGTACATGCCGGGGGTGTAGGTGAGCCCGGAGGACATGCCGACGGCGCCCTGCTCCAGGCCCTCGGCGACGAGGGCGCGCATCCGGTCGAGTTCGGCGGGGGTGGCGGGGCGGTCGTCCCAGCCGAGGGCGTACGCGCGGACGGTGCCCTGGGGGACGAGGTAGGCGGCGTTGACGGCGATGCCCTGTCCGTCGAAGCCGTGGTCGAGGCGGTCGAGGTAGCCGCCGACGGTGTGCCAGTCGAAGTCGACGTCGTCGCCGGGGCCGTTCCAGCCGGCGATGGCGGTGCGCACCCCGGTGCGGGTCCGCTCGTCGGCGGGCGCGTACGAGAGCCCGTCCTGGCCGAGGACTTCGAGGGTCACGCCCTGGGCGGCCTTCGCGCTGTGGTCCGGGTCGCGGAGCAGCGCGAGGTCGCTGTGGGCGTGCATGTCGACGAACCCGGGGGCCAGGACCAGCCCCCGGGCGTCGAGCGTGTGCCGTCCGCCGCCCGGGATCCTGCCGATGGCGGCGATCCTGCCCTCGTGGACGGCGACGTCGGCGGTGTACGCGGGGCCGCCGGTGCCGTCGGCGACGCGGGCCCCCCGGATGACGAGGTCCACGGCTAGAAGAAGGTGCGGACGTAGTCGGTGACGGTGCCGTCGGCCTGCACCAGCGGGATCAGCGGCCACTTCTCGAAGATGGTGCAGGGGTGCGACATGCCGAGCGCGACCCAGTCGCCGACCTGGACGTCGTCGGCGGAGTCGGTCTCCAGCCAGGCGTGCTGGTCGGAGAGTTTGACGAGGCGGACGCCGGTGGCGGGCCGCTGTTCGCCGGTGAGGGCGTCGCGGACCAGTTCGGCCTCGGGCAGGCCGAGGTCGTAGGCGACGTCGCGCTTGCCGGCGTTGACGAAGGCCTGGGTGGGGGAGGGGCGGGAGACGACCTGGGTCCACAGCCGGAACGCGGGGCGCAGGCCGCCCTCCTCGGGGACCCGGTTGAAGGGGGTCAGGCGGGTGTACCAGCCGTGGTCGTGGGAGACGTACGCGCCGGAGCGCAGCAGCTTCAGGACCGGGCGGGACAGCTCCGGGAGCTCGGCGAAGACGTCGGCGACGGCGTCGAACCAGGCGGAGCCGCCCGCGCTGACGACGATCTGCTCCAGGCCGGGGGCGAAGCGTCCGGCCTTGTCGAACTCGACGGCGAGGGAGGTGAGGCGGCGCAGGTAGGCGTGGACGCTGTCCGGGTCGGCGCCGGGGACCTCGGCTTCGTACCCGGCGATGCCCACCAGGCGCAGGGTGCCGGTGGCGGCGACGGCGTCGGCCACGGCGCGGCAGTCCTCGTCGGTGCGGGCGCCGGTGCGGGCGCCTTCGCCGGCGCCGAGTTCGACGACCACGTCGAGGACGGCGTCCTGTCCGGCCAGGGCGGCGTCCATGAGCCGGACCCCGCGCACGGAGTCGACGTAGCAGACGAAGCGGAAGGCGGGGTCGGCGGCGAGTTCGGCGGCCACCCAGCGCAGGGCGGCGGGGTCGACGAGTTCGTTGGCGAGGAAGATCCGCTGGATCCCGAAGGCGCGGTAGACGCGGGCCTGGTGGGGGACGGCGGCGGTGATGCCCCACGCGCCGTGCTCCAGCTGGCGTTCGAACAGCTGGGGGGCCATGCAGGTCTTGCCGTGGGGGGCGAAGGCCAGGTCGTGGCGGCGGGCGTAGGTGCCGAGCGCGGTGAGGTTGTGCTCCAGGGCGTCCGCGTCGAGGGTCAGGACGGGGGTGGTGAACCCGCCGGTGTGCAGGTCGCGGGCCTGGGCGGCGAGTTCGCCGACGGTGAGGCCGGCGCTCTGGGCGTCCGGGGGAAGGCCCTTGAACCGGTGGTCGACCGGTTCGTCGGCGAGCCGTCGGACTGCGTCGCTGGCCATGCGGTTCCTCCTCGTGACGTTGCGTGGTGCGCAACGCTCGTTGCGGGTGATGCTTGTGGTGTCTAACATCCCGGATGACGACGGGTCAACGGTGCCCGGTTCCAGAGCGGACGGAGGGGCACGCGTGAGCCAGTCGGTGGAGCGGGCGCTGCGGATCCTGCCCGCGCTGGCGCAGGGGCCGGCGGGCCTCGGCGAGGTGGCCGACGGGCTCGGCGTGCACAAGAGCACTGCCCTGCGCCTGCTGCGGACCCTCCAGGCGCACGGCCTCGCCTACCGGCAGCCGGACGGCCGCTACCGGCTCGGCGCGCGGCTGTTCGCGCTGGCCGCCGAGGCGGTGGAGAACCTCGACGTCCGCGACGTGGCCCATCCGCACCTGGTCGAGCTGAACCGGCAGACCGGGCACACCGTCCACCTCGCCCTGCACCAGGACGACGAGGTGGTCTACGTCGACAAGGTCGACAGCCGCTACCCCGTCCGCATGTACTCCCGCATCGGCAAGCCCGTGCCCCTCACCGTCGCCGCCGTCGCCAAGCTGCTGCTGGCCGACCTGCCGGAGGCCGACCGGCGCGCCCTCGCCGAGCGCATCGAGTACCCCCGCTACACCTCCCGGTCGACCCCGGACGCCGAGGCGTTCCTGCGCGAGCTGGCCCTCGTACGGGACCAGGGCTGGGCCGCCGACCTGGGCGGGCACGAGGACTCCATCAACTGCGTGGGCGCGCCCGTGCGCGGGCCCGGCGGGCGGGTGGTCGCCGCGATGTCCGTCTCGGCGCCCGGCGTGGTGATCGGCGCCGGAGAACTGCTCGAACTGCTGCCCCTGGTGCGCCGTACTGCCGACATCATCAGCCGGGAGTACTCCGGCACCGATCCAGAAGACGAGGACCCTTCGTGAGCGAGAAGACCGCCATCACCCCCGACACCCACACCGCCCCGCCCGCGAAGTTCTCGCACGGCGTGCGCAAGGGCAACATCCTCCAGGTCGCCGGCCAGGTCGGCTTCCTCCCGCACGTCGAGGGGCAGCCGCCGACGCCGGCCGGGCCGACCCTGCGCGAGCAGACCCTCCAGACCCTGGAGAACGTCCGCTCCGTGCTGGAGGCGGGCGGCGCGGGCTGGGACGACGTGATGATGATCCGCGTCTACCTGACCGACACCGGCCACTTCGCCGAGATGAACGGGATCTACAACGCCTACTTCGAGGACCAGGGCCTCAAGGAGGCCCCCGCCGCGCGCACCACGGTCTACGTCGGCCTCCCGGCCGGCCTGCTGATCGAGATCGACGCGCTCGCGGTCCTGGGCTGAGCGTGCGGGAGGGGCGCCCCCCTGGCGGTGGGGCGCCCCTTTTCGTTCCGGTCGCGGGTTACGGGCAGTACTGGGCTTCCTTGCCGATGGAGCGGTACATGCAGTCCGCGTTCTCCAGGAGCTGGAGCACGGCCTCCTTGTTGCGCGAGGTCTCGCGGTCGATCACCTCGTCGGGCGGGTAGAAGCCGCCCCCGCCGCCGGATTCGGACGGGTACATCTCGAAGGTGTAGGCGAAGACCTTCTGGTTGCCCCACAGCCAGTCGTCGATCGTGCCGTCCGTGATGTACAGGTCGCTCGACTGCTCCGGCGTGTAGCCGTTGCTGGCCGCCATGCTCGTGCCGATCTTCTTGTAGGCGGCGAGGTCGTCGGCGGTCATGCCGGGCGCGGTGTCGTTGTACGTCCAGCCGAAGGGCCACAGGACCAGCTGGCTGTACGTGTGGAAGTCGATGGCGGCCGTGATCTGCTGCTTGCCGCCGACGACGCGGCTGCGGACGAAGTCGGAGACCACCTTGACCTCGGGCGCGGAGGCGGCGGCGGGGCCACGGTAGGTCTCGGAGCTCTTGCTGCTGCTGGAGCCGCCGCAGCAGCCCCACTTGTAGTCCCAGTTCCGGTTCAGGTCGGTGCCGGCGTACGAGGAGCCGCTGTTCGGCTGCCGGTTCTTGCGCCAGGAGCGGTAGGAGCCGGTGGCGATGTCGTACTCGCCGCCGTCGGGGTTGAGGTCGGGGACGATCCAGATCTCGCGCCCGTTGACCATGTTGGTGATCCGGGAGTCCGTGCCGTACTTGGAGCCGAACTCCTTGAGCAGGTACAGGGCCATCTCCACCGTGAGGTGCTCACGCGCGTGCTGGTGGGCCGTGAAGAGGACCTCGGGCTCGGCCTCGTCGGTGGCGACGTTGTCGCTGATCTTGATGGCGTAGAGGTTGCGGCCCTCGTAGGACTTCCCGATGACCTGCTTGCTCATGATCCCGGGGTACTGGGCGATGCGCTGGTCGATCTCCGCGCTCGCCTCGGCGTAGTTGTGGTACTTGGAGTCCGCCGACGGGAAGTCCATCGGGCGGGCGGCGACGCCGCGCTCGGAGCGGTCGGGCGGGCCGGGCAGGGCGGTCAGTTTGTAGCCCCGTGCCCGCAGGGTCTTGGCCTGCATCGGGTCGGCGCTGACCACGACCGAGCGGGCGTCCACCTCGTCGATGGAGACTCCGCTGCTCAGGAGCGCGGTGCGCTCCGCGGCCGTGGAGGGGCCCTGGATCTCGTACTGGACGATCGACTCGTCCTGCGTCGCGGTCGACGGGGTGGGCGGCGGTGCTGCCGTCGCGCTCATGCCGTAGGCGGGTGCGCCGAGCGCGAGCGCCAGCAGGGCCGCCGTGACGGCGGCCCTCCTGCGGTGGTGGAGCCGCATGCGTTCTCCTGGGTGGGGAGTGTGGGGGTAGCCGTGCGGACGCGCACAGCGTGCTCTCGTGGCATGTCCGGGTCAAGAACCCGCTGGGTTCCGCAGGACCGAATCAGCCACCCCCACACCTACCGCCTACGGGAGGCCGTGGACCTTCGGACCCACCGCGTTGGACCAGGCGCTACCCGCCTTGGCGTCCCAGTTGGTCGACCAGGTCATCGCACCGCGCAGTCCCGGGTACGTCTTCGACGGCTTGAAGGAGCCGCAGTTCGTGCCCTTGGTCAGGCAGTCCAGGGCGTTGTTGACGATGGCCGGCGAGACGTAGCCGCTGCCCGCGCCGCTGGTCGAGGCCGGGACGCCGATGCCCACCTGCGAGGCGTCGAGGCCGCCCTCCAGCTGGATGCAGGCCAGTGCCGTCAGGAAGTCCACCGAACCCTGGGAGTAGACCTTGCCGTCACAGCCGTTCATCGAGCCGCTGTTGTAGTACTGCATGTTGACCACGGTCAGGATGTCCTTGACCGCGAGGGCCGTCTTGAAGTAGCCGCCCTGCGTGGACTGCATGTCGATGGTCTGCGGGGCCATGGTCAGGACGAACGAGGAGCCCGCCTTCGCCGACAGGGAGCGCAGCGCCTGCGTCATGTACGTCGGGTTGAGGCCGTTCTCCAGGTCGATGTCGATGCCGCTGAAGCCGTACTCCTGCATCAGCGCGTACGCCGAGTTCGCCAGGTTGTTCGCGGAGGCGGAGTCGTTGACCGAGATGGTGCCCTTCTCGCCGCCGATGGAGAGGATGACGGACTTGCCGGCCGCCTTCTTCGCCGCGACGTCGGCCTTGAACTGGGCGACGGTGTAGCCGCCGAGGCCCGCCGAGTCCAGGTTGAAGGTGATGGCGCCGGGCGTGGTCGTGGCGTCGGCGAAGGAGACGGCGATGATGTCGTACTGGGACGAGACGTCGGAGATCTTCTGGACGGTCGCGCCGTTGTTGAAGTTCTGCCAGTAGCCGGTCAGGGCGTGCTTGGGGACCGCCGGGTTCGGGTTCGGGCCGCCGCCGCCCGTCGTGGTGCCGGTGACCGCCGCCGACCTGGGCCCCTCGCCCGCCGCGTTGTACGCGCTCACCTGGAAGGAGTACGAGGTGGCGGCGGCGAGCCCGGTGATCTGGGCGGAGGCGGCGGTGACGGTCCGGACGCGGACCCCGTCCTGATGGACGTAGTAGCCGGTGGCCCCGCTGACCGCGTTCCACGCAAGGGTGAGCCCGTTCGCGCTCTGGCCGGAAACGGCGGCCCCGGAGGGCGCGCCCGGCACGCTCGGGCCGGGGTCGGTGCCGCCGCCCCCGTCCGGGCCGAAGACGCTGAACTCGTCCACCGTGTAGGCGGGCTGGCCGTACCAGCCGTGGGTCCAGACGGTGACCTGGGTGGTGCTCGGGCCGGTGGTGAAGGTGGTCGACAGCTTCTGCCAGCCGCCGCCGGAGCCGGGGGTCCAGGTGGAGACGTCCTGGGTGCCCGTGCCGGTCGCGCCCAGGTACACGTACGAGCCCTGCACCTGGGTGCTCAGCGTGTACGTGGAATTCGGCTTGACCGTGACGGTCTGGCTGCACTGCGCGTTGTCCGAGCCCGCCGGGGTGGCGCGCAGGGCGCCCGCTCCGGCGAAGACCGGGGAGGAGACGGCGGCGCCGCTGCCGCCCGTACAGGACCAGTTGGCGAGTCCGGACTCGAAGCCGCCGTTGCGGGCGACGTTGACGTCGGCGGCCTGGGCGGTGCCCGCCGCGAGGGCGGTCAGCCCCCCGGCGGTGAGGGTGGCGGCGCCCAGCAGGGCGAGGGAGCGTATGCGGTTCACGTGGGCTCCGTGGGGGGAGGAAGGGGGAAGTGACGGCAGGGGGAGTGGGGATCCCCGTAACGAACTGCCGGTGCGGCCAAGTTGGTCCAGACCAATCTCCGTGTCAAGAGACTTTGCAAAGTGGCTTGAAATGTTCGGGCTTCCGATCCTTGTTGTCCGGGTTTCCCGCCACCTGTGACACGTGCTTCCGGCACGGGAATCACCAAGGCCCTGCCCCGCCAGGGGCGACGCGGATATGGTGCTGGGGCAAGGGGGAAGGGCGTCGATCGTTTGCGGTCGCGCAGCATGTGCGCGTACGTGACGGCCACGCGAACCGGCGTCGCGTACCGGGTGAACGGGGGGATTCGCGTGCCGACCGCCATCGCTGTCACCAGTGCCGACCTGGTGCTGCCGGCCCCCGACCGGCACACCCCGGGCGCCGCCGTGCTGCGTCCGCCCGGCGAGGCCGACCTGGAGGGCGCGCTCGCCGAGACCACCGCCCTGCTGGAGCGCCACGGCCACCTCGTGGCCGTCGTACCGCCCTGGCTCCCGGCGGCCACCGTCCGCCGGCTGCACACCGTACGGGCCATCCTGGAAACCGACCGGATCGCGCTCCTCGAC
This sequence comes from Streptomyces sp. NPDC059564, assembly GCF_042735575.1. Taxonomy (NCBI): domain Bacteria; kingdom Bacillati; phylum Actinomycetota; class Actinomycetes; order Kitasatosporales; family Streptomycetaceae; genus Streptomyces; species Streptomyces sp. NPDC059564. The sequence goes on from NZ_JBHWBP010000042.1 coordinate 18,079, forward strand.
GTCGATCTCCCGCCCCTGGGCACCGCCGTGCTGGTGCGTCAGCTGCGCCAGCTCACCGTCTGCGACTTCAGCCCCGGAGTCATAGCCTCCGCCGCCCGGCTGCTGTCCCACTACATCTACGCGGGCGCACTGCTGGGCACGGTCGCGAAGCTGGACCGGGTACCCGTCGGGCTCAAGGCCCACGCCCGGTCCTGGTCACCGGGCGCCCAGTTCGCCGTCCTCGCCCACCCCGCCCCGCACCTGGCGAAGCTCGCCGCCTCCGGACAGGCGGCCGCGGCGCAGGGCGTCCTGCCGCCCGGCCCCGGCTTCGCCACGCACCTCACCTTCGCCCGCGGGGCCCTGTCCTCCGACTGGGTGACCGCCGAACTGGCCCCTGCCTGGCAGGTGCAGGGCGTCATGGAGAACCCGCTGCCCGCCGACTCGGCCCGCTGGTGGGCGACCCCGAAGCTCGTCGAGTTCGCCGCCGCCATCCCCGACGTCTCCGTGCTCTACCAGCTGGTCGCCTCGGTGCGCCGCGAGGAGTGCCGCTGGTGCGGGTTCGAGCTCATCGGCGACCGCTGCGGATTCTGCGCCGCGCCGCTGGCCGCGCCCCCGCCCGAGGATCCCGGCCGCACCCCCGCACGCGGCCACGCCCGCCCCCGCACCAGATCCTGACCGGCCCGAACGAACGAAGAACGGCGAGGTAGTACGGCTCATGAACTCACGCCAGCGCCGCGGCGTCATCCTGCTCCTGCTGTCGGTCCTGTGCGCCCTCGCGGCCTTCGCCGGGGTCCTGGTGGTGATCGGCGACGTCAACTCCAAGGTCGGGGCCGAGGTCGTCGCGTACCGCGTCAAGGGCGACATCGCCCCGTACAGCCCGCTCACGGCGGGGCAGTTCGAGGAGGTCAAGGTCCCCAAGCGGTGGCTCTCCGACACCGCCGTCACCGACCTCGGCGCGCTCCAGGGCAAGATCGCGCTCACCACCCTGAAACACGGCTCGCTGCTCCAGAGCGACATGTACGTCGACCAGCCCAGGCTCCAGCCCGGGGAGCAGGAGATCGCCATCATGATCGACGCGGCGACGGGCGTCGCCGGCAAGATCACCTCCGGCGCCAAGGTCAACATCCTCGCCACCTTCAAGGGCGCCAAGGACACCGACCCCGCCCGCTCGGTCATCATCGTCGCCAACGCCCGCGTCCTGGGCGTCGGCAAGCTCACCCCCCTCGACAAGGACAGCGACAAGAAGGGCCCCGCCGAGGCGGTCCCGATCACCTTCGCCCTGAACACCAAGGACACCCAGCGCGTCGCGTACGCCGAGTCCTTCGCCGAGCACGTCCGCCTGGCCCTGGTGGCCCCCGGCACCGACTCGACTCCCGGCCCGAGCGACCGCACGTACACCCTCGACGGGGACAAGTGAGGCCCGGATGACCACCCGAATCCTCCCCGCGGCCGGTGACCCGGACGCCGCCCGCGCCATCGTGGCGCTGCTCAGCCAGCTCCCGGACGCCGAGCCCGCCGCTCCCGTCCCCGACTCCACCTCCCTCCTCGACACCCTGGGCCGGCTGGCCGCGGACTCCCTCGACGAGCTGCCCGAGGTGGTCCTCGTCCACGAGCGGATCGGCCCCGTTCCCGCCCTGGAGGTGATCCGCGAAGTCGCCCTGCGCTTCCCGGCGGTGGGCGTGGTGCTGATCTCCTCCGACGCCGGGCCCGGGCTCTTCTCCGCCGCCATGGACTCCGGCGCGCGCGGCCTGATCGGCCTTCCCCTCGCCTACGAGGAGCTCGCCGCCCGCGTCCAGGCCGCCGCCCAGTGGTCCGTGGGCGTACGCCGCCACCTGGGGCGCGGCCCCGAGGTGCCGGCCGGTCCGGGCGGCCGGGTGGTCACCGTCACCGGGGCCAAGGGGGGTGTGGGCACCACCTTCACCGCCGTCCAGTTCGCGCTGGCGGCGGCCGCCGCGGGGCGGCGTACCGCCCTGGTGGACCTCGACCTGCAGGCCGGGGACGTGGGCTCGTACCTCGACGTGCAGTTCCGGCGCTCCATCGCCGACCTCGCCGGCATCCAGGACATCTCCCCGCGCGTCCTCCAGGACGCCGTCTACGAGGACCGCACCGGGCTGGCCCTGCTGCTGGCCCCGGCGGAGGGGGAGCGGGGCGAGGAGGTCGACGAGCGCGCCGCCCGGCAGGTGATCGGCGCCCTGCGCTCCCGCTACGAACTCGTCGTCATCGACTGCGGGACCCAGGTGACCGGCGCCAACGCCACCGCCGTGGAACTGGCCGACGTCGCCGTCATGGTCACCACCCCCGACGTGGTCGCCGTGCGGGCGGCGAAGCGGATGGTCCGGATGTGGGAGCGGCTCCAGGTCCGCAAGGCCGAGGACACCGTGATGGTGGTGAACCGCTGGAGCAAGCACACCGAGATCCAGCCCTCCCTGATCGAGAAGATCACCAAGACCCGGCCCACCCGCACCCCGGTCCCGGCCGCCTTCAAGGAACTCCAGGCGGTGGTGGACGCGGGCCGGGTGCAGGACCTCGACAACCGCTCGACGGTGAAGCAGGCCCTGTGGACCCTGGCCGCCGAACTGGGCCTGCTCGCCGCCCCCGACGCCCCGGCGGGATCCCCGGCCCCCGCCGGCTCCGGCTCCGGCTCGGCCCTCGCGCTGCGCGCGGCCGGCCCGGTGGCCCGCCTGCGGCGCGGCCGGGAGGGCTGAGCGGTGGCCGCGCGGGGATCCGTACGCGGGGACCGGGGCCAGGTGGCCGTCGAGTTCGTCGGCATGGTCCCGCTCATCCTGCTGCTCGTGGCGGCGGTGTGGGAGTGCGTACTGATCGGCTACGCCTTCTCGCTGGCGGGCAACGCGGCGGACGAGGCGGCCCGCGCGGGGGCGGTCAAGGGCGGCGGGGCGTGCGCGGCGGCCGCCGGGGAGCACGTCGGCGGCGCGTGGGCCCTTCAGGTGGACTGCGGCCCGGCCGGTGATGTGTACAAGGCGACGGTCAAGCTCAAGATCCCGGTCTTCTACCCGGGGCTCGACTTCGGCGAGCTCACGGGCACGGCCGGCGCGGCGATGGAGAAGGAGGCGGAGTGACGTGAGACGGCGACGCATCCGCTCCGACCGGGGCCAAGTGGCCCTGGAGTACATCGGCTTCATCCCGATCCTGCTGTTCGTCGCGCTCTGCGGGATCCAGCTGGGCTGGGTGGCGTACGTCCACGAACAGGCGGACACGGCCGCGCGGACGGCGGCGCGGGTGGAGGCCCGCAAGGGCTCGGGCGGGGCGGCGGCGGGCCGGGCGGCCGTCCGGGGCGGTCTCACCGCGACGGTGGACGTGACCAAGGACGCCGACGCCGTCACCGCGCACGTGTCCATCCCGATCAACTCGATCATCCCCGGGCTGGACCCGGAACCGGCCACGGCCACGGCCGTCATGCCCAACGACGACCCGAACGGAGCCCGTCCATGAGCCTGCGTTCCCGGGTCAACACCCCCGACGACCGCCACGGCCCCCGCGAGGACGGCCGACTGGTCTCCTCGTACCGGGCCAAACTGCTCGAAGAGATCGACCTCGCCGAGATGTCCGCGCTCGCGCCCGCCGAGCGCCGCGCCCGCCTGGAACGCGTACTCGGGCACATCATCAGCCGCGAGGGCCCCGTCCTGTCCACCACCGAGCGGGCCCAGCTGATCCGCCGCGTCGTCGACGAGGCCCTCGGGCTCGGCGTGCTCGAACCGCTCCTCGAAGACGCCTCGATCTCCGAGATCATGGTCAACGGCCCGGACCAGATCTTCGTCGAGCGCTCCGGCCGGGTCGAGCAGCTCCCGCTCCGCTTCGCGTCGCACGAGCAGCTGATGCAGACCATCGAGCGCATCGTGTCCACCGTCAACCGCCGCGTGGACGAGGCCAATCCGATGGTCGACGCGCGCCTGCCCAGCGGTGAGCGCGTCAACGTCATCATCCCGCCGCTCTCCCTCACCGGCGCGACCCTCACCATCCGCCGCTTCCCGCGCGCCTTCACCCTGCACGAGATGATCGCCCTCGGCTCGCTGGACGAGCAGATGCTCCTGCTGCTGTCCGGGCTGGTCCAGGCGAAGATGAACGTGATCGTGTCCGGGGCCACCGGCACCGGCAAGACCACCCTCCTCAACGCCCTGTCCGGGCTGATCCCGGAGGGCGAGCGGATCATCACCATCGAGGACTCCGCCGAACTCCAGCTCCAGCAGGCGCACGTGATCCGCCTCGAATCCCGCCCCGCCAACGTGGAGGGCAAGGGCCAGATCACCATCCGCGACCTCGTACGCAACTCCCTGCGCATGCGCCCCGACCGCATCATCGTCGGCGAGGTCCGCGGCGGCGAGACCCTCGACATGCTCCAGGCGATGTCCACCGGCCACGACGGGTCCCTCGCCACCGTCCACGCCAACAGCTCGGCCGAAGCCCTGACCCGCCTGCAGACCCTCGCCTCCATGTCGGAGGTGGAGATCCCCTTCGAGGCGCTCCAGGACCAGATCAACAGCGCCGTCAACGTCATCGTGCAGCTCACCCGCTTCGGCGACGGCTCGCGCCGCATCACGGAGATCTCCATCCTCGAATCCCACGGCCGCGAGCCCTTCCGCATCACCACCGTCTGCCGCTACGTCGCCCAGCCGATGGGCCCCGACGGGCGCGTGCACGGCTACTTCGCGTACGGCCCGCTGCCGCGCCGGGTCGCGGAACGGCTGTACCTGACCAGCCAGCCGATCCCCCAGGCCTTCGGCGTCGCCCCGCCCGACGACCTCCTCGACCCGCTCACCTCCCGGACCGTCCTGTGACCAACCTCGTCCTCCTCACCCTCGGCGCGACCCTGCTCGCCGGGCTGTTCACGGCCCTCGGGGTGCACGCCTACTCGGCCGGGCTCGCCCAGCGCGCAGGCCTCGTGGAACGCCTCTCGGCGACGGGCGAAACCCCGCCGGCCGGACGCAGGCGCCGGTTCCGGGGCGTGGACCGCCGTCTGCGCGGGACCGGGCTGGGCCGCCGCATCGAACTGAAGCTGGCGACCACGGGGCTGGACCTCACCCCGGGCGAGTTCTTCGTCTACATGCTGCTGGCCGTCGCCGGGACATGGCTGGTCTGCGCCTCCCTGCTGGCCCCCTTCTTCGGGCCGGTGGCCGGGCTGATCGGCCTCTGGGCCGCCAACGCCTTCCTGAACTGGCAGCGCGCCCGCCGCACCGAACGCTTCATCAACCAGCTCCCCGAGCTCGCCCGGATCCTGGCCAACGCCACCCAGGCCGGACTGGCCCTGCGCACCGCCATCGGGATGGCGGCCGAGGAACTGGAGGCCCCGGCGGGCGAGGAACTGGCCCGGGTCGCGGACCGGCTCGCCGTCGGGCACTCCATCGAGGAGTCCCTCGGGGAGATCGTCGACCGGCTCCCGTCCCGCGAACTGGTCGTCCTGGTGTCCACCCTGGTCCTGTCGGCGCGCGCGGGCGGGGCCATCGTGGGGAGCCTGCGGAACCTGACCGTGACCCTGGAGCAGCGCAAGGAGACGCGCAGGGAGATCCGTACGCAGCTCTCGCAGGTGACGGTGACCGCGTACCTGGTGCCCGTCATCGGGCTCGGCTCGCTGCTGCTGGTGAACGCGATGATGCCCGGCGCGCTGGACCGGATGACGGGCGCGTTCGTCGGGCAGGTGGCGGTGATCGTCTCGCTCGGCCTGTTCGCGCTGGGCTTCGTACTGATCCGCCGGCTCTCGAAGATCGACGTGTGAGGGGGACGACGAAATGAGTGCCTACCTGCCCTTCCTCCTCGCCCTGGCCGCCGCCGCGTCCGTCTTCGGCGTCCTGTACGGCATCCGCCTCTACCGCGCCGACGTCAAACTCCCCACCGACCTCGCCCTGGCCCTGGAGGTCGGCGCCACCCGCACCACCGCCGTCGGCTCGGTCGTCGACCGGCTCGGCATCCGCTGGGCGCCGCTGGTGCTGCGACTGATGGGCCCCCGGCAGGTGGCCCGCAAGCGCCGCCAGATCGACATGGCGGGCAACCCGGCCGGTCTGACCATCGACCGGTACGCCGCCCGGCGCGCGGTGTACGGATTCCTGGGCGGGCTCGGCGCCCTGGCGATGCTGATGAACGGGCGGCTCGTCTTCGCCCTGCTCATGGTCGCCTTCGGGCTGTTCTGGATCGAGGCCGGGCTGTGGTCGGCCATCCGCGTGCGCCGCGACCACATCGAGCGGATCCTCCCGGACTTCCTCGACGTGCTGGCGGTGGTGGTGAGCGCCGGGCTCGGCTTCCGGCAGGCGCTGGAGCGGGTGGCCGACAAGTACGAGGGCCCCTGGTCCGACGAGATCCGCATCACCCTGCAGCAGATGGACATGGGCGTCAGCCGCCGTCAGGCCTTCGACGACCTGCGCAAGCGCAACGACTCCGAGCAGGTCGCCCAGTTCGTCACCGCCCTCCAGCAGGGCGAGGAGCTGGGCTCCCCGATCGTGGAGACCCTCATCGCCATCGCCGAGGACATGCGGCGCACCGACGCCCAGAACGCCCGGCGGCGCGCGGCGCGGGCCGTCCCGAAGGCGACCTTCGCGGTGACCATGTTCATGCTGCCTGGGACGCTGATCCTGCTCGTCTGCGGGTTCGTCTACGGGGCGAACGTGGACTTCGGCGCGCTGCTGGGGGGCGGGTAGCCGTGGCCGCGCCGTCTTTCGAGTCAAGGCTCCAGGCGAACGCCCTCCAGGCGCTGTGCCGGCGGGTGTTCGCCTTCCGGCTGGCCGTGATCGCCCTGGGCGCGCCCTTCGCGCTCGGCCGCACCGCGCCCGGGGGGCCCGTGTACCTGGTGTCCGGCGCCCTGCTGGCCACCTTCCTCCTCTCCTACCTCCTGTTCCGCGACTGGGAGCGCTTCGGGCCGCTGCTGCTGCGCCACCGCCGGCTGCTGGCGGCGGACATGGCCCTGAACGGGCTGCTCCTCGCCGTGGCCACCCCGACGTCGCCGGTCGACTTGGTCTCCCTGTGCACCCCGCTGCTGGCCGGGCTGGTCTACGGGTGGCGGGGCTCGGCGGTGTACGCGGCCGCGCAGGCGGTGGCGGTGGCCGGGCTGGGCGGCGGGTTCGTCCTGTGCCTGCTCTGCGTGGTGGCCGGCGCGGCCGGGTCCGCGCTGCGGGAGTGGCTGCCGCGGTACGGGGCGGCCGTACGGAGCCTCGTGGCGGCGGAGGCCGTCCGGGCCGAACGGGAGCGGCTGGCCCGGGAGATGCACGACTCGGTGGCGAAGACCCTGCACGGCCTGGCGCTGGCCGCCGACGCCCTCGCCCGGATGCCGGACCCGGCGGCGATGCGCCGCCAGGCCGAACTGGTGGCGGAGGCGGCCCGGCGCGCGTCCGCGGAGTCCCGGGCCCTCCTGACGGAGCTGCGCGCACCGGCGGCGGCGCTGCTTCCCGCTCTCCACGCCCTCGGCACGGAGGTGCACACCACGGGCGAACTCCCGGCCCTCCCCTCCACGGTCCGCCACCACCTCCTCTCCATCACCGCGGAGGCGGTGGAGAACGCCCGGCGCCACGCGGGGGCCTCGCGCGTGGAGGTGTCGGTGTGCGCCGGGGCCGCCGCCCTCACCGTCACGGTGGACGACGACGGCGTCGGGCTCCCTCCCGCACCCCCGGCCGGGCGTTTCGGCGTACTCGGCATGCGCGAACGCGCGGCTTCGATCGGGGCGGACCTCCACCTCGGGCCCCGCCCCGAGGGCCTCTGCGGCACCCGCGTCCGCCTGACCCTCCCGGTCGGGGGCCGCCCGTGACCGCGCTGCGCGTCCTGATCGCCGACGACAACCCGGTCGTCCGGGCGGGCCTGAGCGCCCTCCTGTCCACCACCGCCGACCTCGCGGTCGTCGCGGAGGCCCGGGACGGCCACGAGGCCCTCCACCTGACCCGGCTCCACACCCCGGACGTGATCCTGCTGGACGTCCGCATGCCCGGGGTCGACGGCATCTCGGCCCTCCCGCACCTGGTGCGCCTGGCCCCCGTCCTGATGCTGACGTACAGCCAGGAGGCCGACATCGTCCGCGAGGCCCTGCTCCTGGGCGCGGGCGGCTACCTCGTCCACGGCGAATTCACGCCGGACGACCTCCTGCGCGCCGTCCGCGACACCCACGCGGGCCGCGCCCACTTCACCCCGACGGCGGCGAACGCCCTCCTCGCGGAGCTCCGGTCCTCTTCGCAACAGCAACGTTCTATGGCACAGTCTACGGAGCGGGTTCACAACTCCGTTGCCTTCGGGCTGAGTTCGCGGGAGGTGGAGATCATGGATCTGATCGCGTCCGGCATGAACAACCAGCAGATCGCCGGCGCCTGCTTCATCAGCGAGAAGACGGTCAAGAACCACATCAACCGCATCTTCGCGAAACTGCACAGCACCACCCGCAGCGAAGCCATAGCCCGCTGGCTGGGAACCGCCCGTCCAGGGGTGACCGGCCATGGGTAGACGCCCTGCGCAATGGGTCCGTATTTGGGCCCCGGGACCCTTGGTAACGACCGGTGACACGGCGTACCGTCCGCAAACCAACAGCGGCACCGGCCCGGGAGGGAACCCCCATGTTGCAGAACACCCTGGCAAGGATGCGGAAGCGGTACGAGGGCAAGAGCACGAAGGACCGAGGCCAGACGGCGTTCGAGTACCTGGGGATCATCCTGGTGGTCGTGGTGATCATCGGCGCGATCATCGGAACGGGCATCGGTCAGGCCATCACCACCAAGATCACGGGAGCGGTCGCCAGCATCACTGCCGGCAGGTGATGAGGCGGACTCTGCGGGACGACCGTGGACAGGCGTTTCCGCTGTACGCGGTCTTCATTGTGCTGCTGCTGTTCGCGGCGCTCGCATATTTCACGGTCGGCAAGGCGGCGATCGTGCGGAGCGATGCGCAAGGGGCGGCGGATGCCGCCGCCCTGGCGGCGGCGCGTGAGGCGCGAGACACCTTGCTGCCCGGACTCGATCTCGCCGCGCTCCCGCCGGACGTCTGGGAGCGGATCCTGAAGGGCGATGCCTTCGATGGCTCGGGAGCCTGTGGTGCGGCGAGCAGCTTCGCCGGGAGGAACGGTGCGACGGCTACGTGCAGTCAGGCGGGACTCCGCTTCACCGCCCGCGTGACGACGAACGCGACGGTGGGGAATTCCGTCGTTCCCGGAGTGAGCGGGCGCCACGGCATGGCTGGCGCGACCGCGGAGATCGTCCCCCGCTGTCACCTCAAGTCGCCAGGTGGGACGGGTGGCGGGGCGCCGACGGCCGAGCCGCCTGGTCCGGTCGGCTTCACGTGCGACAGGGGGGCGGATGTCGTCTTCGATCCCGCTCGGCCACTGCCGTGGGGTTTCCTGGGTAGGGCGCTGTTCGACATACGTCTGATCGACTGACGACTGAGAGACAAGGAAGCCCAGTACATGAGTGTTCGGCGGACAGCCCATGCGAAGGCAGCTGTGGGAATGGTGGCTGTCTTGGCTCTCGCCCTGACCGGATGTGGCGGCAGCGACACGTCCGGCAAGCCTGCCGATCCCGGTGCGTCGAAGTCGCAGGGAGGTGGCGAGGCCTCCTCGTCGCCCTCGTCTAAGGCCGATGTCCCGCCCCCGAGTCAGATCCTCGCCACGGTGAACGGTGAGTCCGGAATGGTGTTGACCATCAACAAGGCCGCCCGTGATGCTGGCGGATTCGTCACCATCGAGGGCCAGTTGAAGAACACCGGTGGCACTCCCTACGTGAATACCGCGCCATGGCGGGGCAATGAACTCAATGCCAGCGGCGTATCCGTCGCCGGTGTGACCTTGGTCGACAAAGCCGGGAAGAAGCGCTACTACGTGCTCCGCGACACGGAGGGCCGGTGCCTGTGCACCACTGGCCTGGCCATCATCGAGGCTGGCCAAGTCGTTCCGTTCTTCGCTCAGTTCCCCGCGCCACCGACCGGCACCACCGAGGTGGAATTCGGCCTCCCCACCTTCGCCACGGCAACCGTCAAACTCTCCGGGTGACGCCATGACCACACGCCACCGCGTAGCCGCGGCTACCGCCGTCTCCGCCCTCGTCATCGCGGGCGCCCACGCGATCGGTGCGACCTCCGCGTACGCGGACGACAAGCCCACCACCCCACCCGGCACGGAGCCGTCCGCCGCCGCCCCCGTACGGATCGACTCCGCCTCGCCCGGGCTGAAGATCCCCCAGGGCGGGACCCTCGCGCCCGTCAAGGTGCTCGACATCGCCGAGGTCGTCGAGGACCTCGGCGGGGAGCAGCGGCGGCAGGAGACCAACCAGACCGTCATGATGGCGCTGCAGTCCGAGGTGCTCTTCCCCGAGAACAGCGCCGTCTTCAACGCCCAGGCGGCCGCCCGCATACAGGCCATCGCCAACGAGATCAACACGCAGAAGGCGACCCGCGTCCGGGTCTTCGGCTTCACCGACGACCAGGGCACCTACGAGCACGGCCAGGAGCTCAGCAAGCAGCGCGCCGACGCCGTGCAGGCGGAGCTCGCCAAGACCGTCACCAGTCCCGGCGTCACCTACGACGTCCGCGGCTACAGCGAGGACTACCCCATCGCCGACAACGGCACCGAAGAGGGCCGCAAGAAGAACCGCCGCGTCGAGATCACCTTCCCCCGCAGCACCGCCGGAGGCTAGCGCGCCGCCGCCGCCAGGAGGGCCTCCGCCGCCGCGCGGGCCCGGTGGGCGGGTTCCGGGCCGGGGGAGAGGGCGGCCACGGCCGTCGCTCCCTCGACCAGGATCAGCAACTGGTCCGTGAGGACGGGGGAGCCGGGCGTCAGCCCGGCCAGCAGGGAGCGCAGCTCCGCCTTGTGGCGGCGTACGACGTCCAGCACCCCGGCCGGGCCCTCGCCCAGCTCCCCGTACGCGTTCAGGAAGGCGCAGCCCCGGAAGTCCGGCTCCGAGAACCACCCCGCGAGCCAGTCGAAGACGGCCGCCACCGGGTCGTCGGGGCCCGCCGCCACGGCCTCCCGCAAGCCGGCCGTCCAGCGCTGGTCGCGCCGCTCCAGGTAGGCCGTGACCAGGGCATCCTTCGCCGGGAAGAGCCGGTACAGCCGCTTCAGCGGGACGCCCGAAGCCGCGCGGATGCGGTCCATGCCGACGGCCTGGATGCCGTGCGCGTAGAACAGCTCCTCCGCCGCGTCGAGGAGTCGGGTCCGGGCCTCTTCGTCGTCCATGGGCGCAGCGTAGCCGATTTTCCCTTGCGTAGAGAACGTACGTTCTCCTAGGCTGCGAGACGCAGAGAACGACCGTTCTCGCCTCCGTGCGCAGAAAGGCACGCCATGTCCGCGACCCGCCCGCCCCTGCCCCCCTTCACCGAGGAGTCCGCCCGCGCCAAGGTGCGGGCCGCCGAGGACGCCTGGAACAGCCGGGACCCCGAACGCGTCGCGCTCGCGTACACGGAGGACTCGGTCTGGCGCAATCGCGACCTCTTCCTCACCGGCCGCACCGAGATCCGCGCCTTCCTCGCCGACAAGTGGGAGCGCGAGCTCGACTACCGGCTCCGCAAGGAACTCTGGGCGTACACCGGCAACCGCATCTCGGTCCGCTTCGCGTACGAGTGGCACGACACCGCCGGCCAGTGGTGGCGCAGCCACGGCAACGAGCAGTGGGAGTTCGCCCCCGACGGCCTGATGCGCCGCCGCGAGGCCAGCATCAACGACGTCCCGATCGCCGAGGAGGACCGCCGCCTCACGGCGCGGTAGCCCGGACGTGTGGACCTCGCCCGCCGGGCGGTTGGGGCGCCGCGGGCGAGGTAGGGGAGGCCCGTGACCACCGCCCCGATCCCGCCCTCCGCGTGGGACTCCCGCGTCCCCGCGCGTCCCGGCTCCACCCCGACGGGCCGCTACGCCCCCGAGCACACCTTCCCGCCGCGCCCCGAGACCGTACGGGTGACCATGCCCGTCCCCCCGGCCCGCGAGACGGAGCCCGACGGGTACCTCCCGCGCGGCGTACCCGTCACCCCGTACCCGCGGCGCGCCCTCGAAGGCCGCCCCGCGCCCCGGTGGCGGCGCCCCGACGGGCAGCGCGACGACCTGGGCGAGCCCACCGCCGTCTTCCTGCCCGACACCCGCTACGCCTTCACCGACACCGCGTTCCCCTGGCGCACCTGCGGTCGCGTGGCCACGCCGGGCGGCTCGGCCTCGGGCGTCATGATCGGGCCCCGCCACATGATGACCGCGAGCCACATCGTCCCCTGGCTCGGGGACGGCGGCTCCGACTGGATCACCTTCACGCCGCTCCAGTACGACACGAGCGAGCCCTTCGGCAGCGCCTACGCGACCCGTGTCTACTACTGGCGGCAGGGGAGCGACGCCGACGGCATCGACTCCCAGGAGGCCGCCTTCGACTACGTCGTCTGCGTCCTCAACACCCGTCTCGGCGAATCCGTCGGCTGGATGGGCTCGCGCACCTACTCCGACGACTGGAACGGGCAGGCCGTCTGGGGCCACGTCGGATACCCCTTCGACATCGGCTCCGCGTCCCGGCCCGTGTACCACGGCGACGGGATCATGGACAGCACCGTCCCCGAGAGCCTCGGCGGGCACGACGCCGTCCGGGTGGTGCACCGCAACGACGCGGTGGACGGCCAGTCCGGCGGCCCGTACTTCGGCTGGTGGGAAGGCGAGGAGTGGCCGCGCGTGGTGGCCACCCAGAGCGCGGAGAACTGGGGCGGTACGGGCGGCCCCAACGCGGCGGGCGGCGGCGCTGCCCTCCCGACCCTGATCAACCACGCCCGCGCGGTCGAGCCGTAGCCCGTCCGGGCGGGTTCAGTCGGCGAGCAGGTGGTCTGCCTTGCCGGCCTTGATGTCCCGGATCAGCTGGCGGAGCGACTCGGCGGAGTCGGTGAGGTACGCCGCCTCCGCGCCCGCGACGGCGATGTAGCTGTTCCCGTCCCGGTCCACCCCGATCCTGTAGCAGCTCGCGCCTTCGCCGCAGAACGCTTCTTCCCAGGTGATGTCGGTCATTGGGGGTCCTCTCAGAGTTGGCGGGCCAGACTGTGGATGAAGTCCCGGGATGCCTCCGGGGAGAGGCTGAGCCGCTCCATCCAATCCAGCTGGGCCCGGTACTTGGCCAGTTGGGCTTCCGTATGCAGGAAGTCGGGGCCGTGTGTGCTGTCCACCTGCGCCGTATCGAGCCGGGGGACGGGGCCTTCCAGGTAGTTGACGGTCTGCCCAGCGCCCGGGAACCCTCCCGCCTCGAAGGTGAGGACGCGCAGGACGATGTTGCTCCGTTCGGACGACCGGTTCAGGTGTTCCAGCTGTGCCCGCGCGACTTTGGGGCCGCCGAACTGCATCCGGAGCGCGGCCTCGTGGACGACGGTGACGTACTCGGGGGCGGAGTCGCCGTCCAGTACCTGCTGGCGCTCCAGGCGGTGGGCGAGCCGCAGGGCGATCTCGTGCTCGGGGAGGGCGGGCAGGACGAGCCGGAAGAGGGCCAACGCGTGGTCGCTGGTCTGGAGGAGCCCGGGGACGTGCACCGAGTGGGCACACCGCATGCGTGTGGCGTGCGCCTCCAGCTCGGCGATGTCCAGCACCGGTGCCGACAGTGAACCCCGGTAACGCTCCCACCAACCGCGCTTGCGCGGCCGCGTCATGGCGACGAGTGCGTCGACGTACTCGCCGTCGGCGCAGTCGCAGTGGCAGGCCAGGGAACGCAGTCGTTCCTCGCTGATGGTGCGGATGCCCTGCTCGATGGCGGAGACCTTCGGCCGGTCGATTCCGAGCAGACCGGCCGCGGACTCGGCCGTCACGTCGGCGGCCAGCCTCATGCGGCGCAGCTCGGCGCCCAGTCGCTTCTGCCGTTCGGTCGGTGCGGTGCGTGGCGGCATGGGTGTCAGTCTGCCGTGCCACCGCCTCACGAATCCACGAGTGGGTTAATTGCCGTGACTCAGTGGCCAATAGGCCACTATCGACGCTACGTTAGGTGACGCACCGCTCACGCAAGGGAGTTGAAGTGCATCGCCGCAGCATGCTTCGGCCTCGGCGACGAGCCACGCTCCCCGCACCGCCCCGCGTCAGCACCTCGTGCGCGTCGAACTCGCCACTGTCACCGTCGACTTCAGGGAGTCCGAGATGTCTGTCCCCTTTCCGTCCTGTCCGCCGCCCCGGGTCCTTTCCGGCAGTGGTGAGCCGCCCTCGCCCGATGAGCTCGCGTGCAGCCTCACCGTGCCCGGGGCCCCGTACAGTGCCCAGATCGCGCGGGGCGCCGTACGGTCCGTGCTGCACGCCTACCGGCTCGACTCCCTCGCAACCGCCGCCGTGCAGGTCACCGGCGAACTCATCGCTGCCACCTGGCAGTTGGAGCCCGGGCGGAGCCTCTACCTCGCCGTCCGCTACCGCGACGACGCGCTGCGGCTCAGCGTCTACGACGGCCACGCCCCCCACGCGCACCCCCGCCTGGCGGCCCACTGCGAGGCCCGGCGGCGGGCGGGGCTACGGGTGATGGCGGCCGTCGTGCGGGACTGCGGCGGGGCCTGGGGGTTCGGGGAGTCGCGGGAGCCCGGGGGCGGAACGCGGACCTGGGCGAGCCTGCCCCACGCCGGGGCTGTCGGATACCTCCTGGGTTGAAGATGCGCCGCGCAGCGTCTACTTGCCGCCATTTCTGCCACGGCTCGTCAGCTGGCGGGAGCGTCCCTCGGAGTGGCGAACATAAGATCAAATTTTCGACGGGGGTGCTATGTCGGAGGATGTCAGCCAGGAGTGGGCGCGTTCGCACGCAGACGGCGCGGACCACGAGGCGAGGACGAGGTTGAACAGTGGGCCGGGGGCGGGGCTGCCACCGTTGGCTCCGGGCGGGCCCGGAGGCTTCGCTTCGACGCCGGCGGAGAAGAAAGCGGCTGCGGGCGCCATAGAAACCGAATTGGAGCCCGACACGAAAAAGGCCGTCGACCATGCGGATGGCGCCACCAGCACCGCACGGAAGGGCTTCGACGGCTGGGATACAGCCGCAGGCCTGACGAAGGTGGCGGATACCTGGGACCAGCAGGTGAAGACCCTGATGGGCCGCCTCGCGGGAGAGAAGACCGCGCTGCGCGGGGCCTCGGGTCTCTTCGTGGGCAATGACACGGGCCTGCGTGACCGCTTCCTTTCGCAGTCGAAGTTGAATCACCTCTGAGGGGGTCGCAGTGCTGACCTACAGCAAAGTCATGACGACGGATCTGGGTCTGCTGACGTCGGCGGCCGCCACATGGGAAGGGATGGCGGGCGAACTGAAGAAGGTCGAGTCCCGCTACGGCGAAACCGTCCAGAAGATCACCATGGGCGACAACTGGTCCGGTGTCAGTGCTGGTGTTGCCCGAACCAAGTTCACGGCGACGCGCTATGAGTACTCGGCGGCGCAGAACCAGGCCAAGGCGATCGCGAGCCTTCTGCGCGGCGCCCACGAGCAGTTCAGTGGCCTCAAGGCGAAGCTCGAAAGCGCCCGCGACGATGCGATAGCCGCCGGCATGACCGTCTCCGAGCAGGGCCGCGTCGCCTTCGACCACGCCAAGCTCACCCCTGCCGAGCGCAGCGCCTACGACCACGATCCTGACGGCCGGTCCGCCATCCGCACCGCGGTCGATATGTGGCAGAAGCACATCGACGACCGTGTCAAGGCTGTGACCGAAGCAGACGTGCACGTCAAGGACGCTCTCGAAGCCGCGGTTGTCGACAGCAACAGGGATGCCCTGGGCAAGGGTGCCGACGAGACCCTCACCGGCTTCAACAACTACGCAGAGGGCGACCTGGCCAAGGCCAGGAAGCATGAACCGGCCGATATCAAGGCGCATCCCGACCCTGTTACGGTGACCGGCCCCGACGTCGGCTGGACGGCCAGCGGCATCAAGTACGGGAAGGAGGGCTCGGTCAAGGCGTACGTCGACCTCTTCCACGCATCCGGGAGCGGAGAGGAAACCGCCGGAGGGCTGAAGCTTTCCGGGGTGGAGGACGTCTACGGGGGTGTCAGAGCCACTGGGAACCTGGGTTTCACCGACAAGGGCTTGGTTGCCAAGGGTGAGACGTCCGCGGGGCTGCGGTTCCTGCAAGAAGCCCGGATCGAATACGGTCCGCACGCCGCCTATGGGCGAATGGAGGCATTCGCCGGAGGTGAGGCCGGGGTGGCCGGCAAGGTGACCCAGGAAGAGGTCACCGTCGGCGCGAAGGCGTTCGCCGGAGGGAAGGTCACCGCCGCGGGGGGTGTGGAGTCCGGCGGTCTCGGTGTCGGTCTGACGGGTGAAGGATGGGCCGGGAAGGGGGCGGAGGCCTCGTTGGGCTGGCGGAAAGACGAGAAGACCGGCGTGTGGGAGCTCGGCGGCAAGGCCGGCCTTTCCCCGCTCTTCGGAGGTGCGGTGGGACTGGAGATCACCGTAGATCCGGGCAAATTCAAGAAAACGGCTGGAGCAGTGGCCCAGGAAATCGGCAACTGGTTCGACTGATGTGCGTTTCTGTGGAAGGAGGGGCCGAGATGCCCACCACGCTGCCGGTGCCCATCGAATTCACGCTGCCGGAGGGCTGGCTCCCGGCTGCCTCCCCCGCAGGTGTCGCCTACGCCGCGGTACATCCTCGGCCGGATGCCGGGTTCGCTGCCAACATCACCGTTGACGGGGGACGCCCCAAGGGTGAGGTGACGCCCGCCGAGCTTGCCGAGGCGTCGGTGGAACGCCTGCGCGGGTTCGCCGAATCGGTGACGGTGACCCATCGTCGCGAACTCGGCTCCGACGACGCGCCTGCCCTGGCCCAGCGGATCACCTTCTCGACCCTTGTGGGTGACGCACGCCGCGACTTCGTCCAGTCCCAGGTCTATCTGTTCCTGCTGGACGACGAGGACGCGCACAGGCGCGCCTTGATCCGGCTGGCCCTGACTGCCACCGCAGCGCAATACGACAGCGTCCTGGGCGACTTCCAGGACTTCGTGCGGACGGTGCGTCCGGACGACGGGGCGGGGGTCTGACGATGGGGCGCTTCAGGGACAGACTGGCCGGTACCAAGTACCCCAGTCACGGTGTGAGACCCCTGCCCACGATGGAGGTGCGGGAAGCGCTGCTCGCGCTCAACGGGCCCGACGCGCTGTTCCAGGTGCGCCATGGCTTCCCGAAGGAGAAGGCCGACCTGGTGGCGGACCGGCGCGTTCCGCAGATGGACCTGACCGTCAAGATCCGTATGCGGCTGGTTCCGGCGACCCGCGAGGTGCGGGCGCTCGAAGAGCAGTGGGGGAACATATCGCACGAGTACTCCGGCCGCCAGTACGGCCGCGGGGGCGGGACCATGGTCGCCAGGACGTGGAAGCTCGAGAAGGGCCCCGACGGCCGTCGACGCTTCGTCGAGACGTTCCGGTTCAACTCGCGGGACATGAAGGACCCCCTGCGGGACACGGTCCTCGCCGCGGGGTGGACCTGGCGCGGAGTGCTGCTCAAGTGGTGAGCGGTCCCCAGGCCATGGACCGTTGAACATCCCCTGACGGGAAGGGTGTTCGGACCCTCCGCGGCCGACCGGCCGGGGAGGATCCGGGCATGGTGGTGGACGTCGGGCGGAACCCCGTCCGCGAAGCCCGTCGGGCCCGCTACGCCTGGTGGGCCCGGGTGATGAGGTCCGTCGCGACCTCCAGGGCGGCCTGGCGGGTTTCCTCCGGGTCGCCCTCCACGTGCTGGAGGAACATCATCCCCGCGTGCAGCGTGAACAGGGCGCTCACGCAGCGCACCTGGTCCGCCAGCGGCCCCTCCTCCGTACGCAGCAGTTCCACCAGTGTGAAGAGCCGCTTCTTGACGGTCTCGCCGATGCTGAGCTCCCGCATCGTCGCCTGGTTCTCCTGCATGAAGCGGTACAGCTGGGCCCCCGCCGCCATCGCCTCGCTGTAGCGGCGCAGCACCTCGCGCTTCGTCTCCAGCGTCCGGGGCTGCCCCTGCGCCCACTCGATCAGCTCGTCGATCGGCCGCGTCGAGTCCTCGAAGACGCTGATGATGATGTCTTCCTTGGTCTTGAAGTGGTAGTAGAGCGCCGCCTTCGTGACGTCCAGCCGCTCCGCGATCTCGCGCAGCGAAGTCTTCTCGTACCCCTGCTCGGCGAAGAGCTCCAGTGCGACCTCCTGGATGCGCTGGCGCGTGTTCCCGCGCTTGGCCTGCGGACCGCTGCCGCTGGAGCTGCTGGACATGACTCTCCCCACAAAGACTTACTTGACGCCCGGCTAGTGACGGGGCTACCTTCCCCAGTGTAGTGAACTAGCCGGGCGGCAAGTAAGTGCCGGGCGATACGAAGTGAAGTTCCGGTGCCAGGGGAGTGGACATGAGCGAGACAGTCAAGCAGGCCGAGGTGCCCGGGGAGGTGAAGCCCCGCAGCGTCCGCGTCGTCCTCATGGCGCTCATGATCGCCATGCTGCTGGCCATGCTCGACAACATGATCATCGGTACCGCGATGCCCACCATCGTCGGTGAGCTCGGTGGTCTCGAACACCTCTCCTGGGTGGTCACCGCCTACACCCTGGCGACCGCCGCCTCCACCCCGATCTGGGGCAAGATCGGCGACATGTACGGGCGCAAGGGCTCGTTCCTCACCTCGATCGTCATCTTCCTCGTCGGCTCCGTGCTCAGCGGCATGGCCCAGGACATGGGCCAGCTCATCGGCTTCCGCGCGATCCAGGGTCTGGGCGCCGGCGGTCTGATGGTCGGCGTCATGGCGATCATCGGCGACCTGATCCCGCCCCGTGAGCGCGGCAAGTACCAGGGCATGATGGCCGGCGTGATGGCCCTCGCCATGATCGGCGGCCCGCTGGTCGGCGGCACCATCACCGACCACCTCGGCTGGCGCTGGGCCTTCTACATCAACCTCCCGCTCGGCGCCGTCGCCCTCGCGATGGTCACCGCCGTGCTGCACCTTCCCAAGAAGAAGGCGCAAGGGAAGATCGACTACCTGGGCGCGGCCCTGCTGACCGTGGCCATCACCTCGACCGTCCTCGTGACGACCTGGGGCGGCACCGAGTACGCCTGGGGCTCCGGGGAGATCATCGGCCTGATCGCCGTCGGCGTGCTCTCGCTCGCCGCCTTCCTCTTCGTCGAGACCAAGGCCGCCGAGCCGGTCATGCCGCTGCACATCTTCCGCAGCCGCAACTTCACCCTCATGTCCGTCATCGGCTTCCTCGTCGGCTTCGCGATGTTCGGCGGCGTGCTCTACCTCCCGCTCTTCCAGCAGGCGGTCCAGGGCGCCTCCGCCACCAACTCGGGCCTGCTGCTCCTGCCGATGCTGCTCTCGATGATGGTCGTCTCGCTCATCGCGGGCCGGATCACCACCAGCAGCGGCAAGTACAAGATGTTCCCGATCATCGGCGGCGCGCTGATGGTCGTCGGACTCTTCCTGCTCGCCTCCATGGACACCGACACCACCCGCCTGATGTCCGGCCTCTACATGGCCGTCCTCGGCGCAGGCCTCGGCTTCCTGATGCAGATCACCATGCTGGTCGCGCAGAACAGCGTCGAGATGAAGGACATGGGCGTCGCCTCCTCCTCGGCCACTCTCTTCCGCACCCTCGGCGGTTCCTTCGGCGTGGCCCTGATGGGTTCGCTGTTCACCTCCCAGGTGACGGACACCATGTCGGAGAAGCTCGGCCCGGATGCCGCGAAGGCCGCCGGCTCCGCCCAGCTGGACGCGGCGAGCCTGGCCAAGCTGCCCGAGGCCGTCCGCGACGCCTACCAGCACGCGGTGGCCGCCGGTACGCACTCGGCGTTCCTGCTGGGCGCGGCGATCGCCGTACTGGGCTTCGCGCTCGCCTGGTTCGTCAAGGAGGTCCCGCTGCGGGGCGCCGGTCCGGCCCAGGCCGACGGCGAGGGCGCCAAGGCCGCGCCGGCTCCGCAGGACTCGTTCGCGCACTGACGTCACTGACGTTCCACGCACCGAGCGCACACGAAAAGGTCCGGCCCGGGGAGACATCCCC